>DAOUTV010000285.1 GCA_030668505.1 Desulfobacterales bacterium
CGGAAAGAATGACAAGCTGATTCCCTATGAGCACGGCCTTGCTCTTTACCGCGTGTCACAGCGCGGCAAAATGCTTACCTACGAGTGCCGACATAACGATTGTCCGCCAAGTTGGGAGACATTCTGGCAAGACGTAGAATTGTTTCTTCTCGATGCGGGAATCATTGACAGATCACAATGAGCTTGTCTATACCCTGTAACAACTTGTGTTTTTGAAAACATGGCCGCTTAAACTACAATCAAATTTGATCGTTGTTGAAGCTCGTTCAAACCCGTTTGTTTCATAAGGCTAATCCGGACAAGCCGGAACCTAAACAAGAAAAATTTTATCACGAAAGCACGAAAGTACGCCTCTTCTCAAGGCGTAAAGCCGCAACACACGAAAGTCTGAATGTTATTATATTTCGTGATTTCAATCTTTCGTGTTTTCGTGATTGTCTTTTATAGTTTTCTACCAGAAAAACACGAATTTTACAACTAACGTACTAAAATGATACGAATCTCTGACTACTTAGAGGTAAAAGATAACTGGTACAAACACGGGCGGTCATTTGTCATCTGGATGGTGTGTATTGTGACCATGCATTTATCCGGCTGTCTCGGCGCCCAACATGCTCATAGATATCCGGACAACATATGTGAAATCTTTCGGGAAAAGCGGGCATGCTATAAGAGTGCGCATGCTTCATACCGTAGGTGGGGCATCCCCATACCGGTTATGATGGCCATAATGCACCAGGAATCCAGATTCGAGGCCAAGGCCAAACCTCCTCGCACCACCTGCCTCTGTATTTTTCCCGGACCTCGACCGTCCACAGCCTACGGCTATGCACAAGCGCTCGACGCAACATGGGAAAAATACAAGCGATCTACAGGTAAGCGTGGAGCTGACAGGGATGATTTCGCTGATGCGGTAGATTTCATCGGCTGGTATTGCAACATTAGTCATACTAAGTGCAGGATTGCCAGGAATGATGCCTACAACCTGTATATCGCCTACTATGAAGGTCATGGAGGGTTCCTTAGAAAAACCTATCAAAAAAAGGCTTGGCTGCAGCGGGTTGCCGGCAAAGTCAAAAGCAGGGCAAAAATGTATGAAAAACAACTCGCTTCATGTGAAAGGGAATTTAAAAAGCGAGGATGTTGCTGTCTCTGGCCTTTTTAGCACCCACTCTTCCGTCCCTGAGGGGCTGGGCGCGGCCTAGCGGTCGGGAAATCTAAATGCTTTCAAGACTGGAGCGATCATTGCATGGGGAATGGTGATAGTCTGAAGACGAAATCAGGTAAGGCCCGGAGAACACAGTGGTGTCCGGAATGCAAGAAGTATGTGCTCGCTGTCAGACCCAAGACAAACCTCATGTTAAACATGCTGTTGTCAGTTCTTACTATGGGTGTGTGGCTTATTGTTTGGGCTTGCACGGCAGACCTTTGTACAAAGCAGCCACAGCAGTGCCCAGTATGTGGCACAACAACCCAAGAGAGGGCTGATAGCGATGCCGTTGACGAGCTTGATAGCCCCCACAAAGAGTAGAAGCCATTTCAAAACCTCAGATCGCGTTCGAGGGCAAGGCAAGGGCTGATGATAAAGCGCAGCATACACGGGAGTATGTGAGCATTTTGAAGAGGCCCTCAACACAGCCATCGGGCGATAGATGGGGTATTGAAATGGCTTCTAATAACATTGCGCAAGATAATCAGTTGTTTCCGATAAATCAGACAAAAGTCTCGATAAAGGAGTTGGCCGTTGAAAGGATTTGACTTACGTAACACTCTGCATCTTGTTTTCTTGGCTCTTTTGCTGCTTATTCCGGCATGCGTTCCAAAGGTAAAGCCGCCGGTTACAGCCACACAGGCCCTGGTAAAGCTTCAGCCCCACCAGTTTCCTGATTTCTCGGACGATATGTCATACGGCTCTGTGGAAACCGCCATCGATCAAAGCCTTAACTATCTTGAGCGTCTCGATGCTTCAACACCCTTTCGTTTTGGGCCGGACACGTTCACCGCCTCCCATCTGGCCAAATCAATGAAAGCCTTTTGCGAATTAATTAAACAAAACCACTCTGCCGAGAAGCTCAGAAAAGCTATTGAGACCTCATTTTGGGTCTATAGATCTGTTGGAAGTGATGGCCGAGGCAAGGTCTTGTTTACCGGATACTACGAACCAGCCCTTCAAGGAAGTATGCACCCCTCACCGGATTATCCGTATCCTGTATACAGGAAGCCTGACGATTGGGTGAGGATTGATCTCGGCCTATTTAATCCCAAATATGAGGGTGAACGTATAATCGGCAGATATGTCAATCAAAGCGTAGTACCCTGTTTTTCACGGGAAGAGATTGACTCTAAGGGGCGTCTTCGGCAGAAAGGCTCTGAACTCCTCTGGGTCTCTGATCGAGTCGACCTTTTCTTCCTTCATATCCAGGGGTCTGGGCGGGTGCTGTTAGAAGACGGCACCGCGTTGCACGTCAATTATGATTGCAACAATGGACGACCATACAGGAGTATCGGCAAATTGCTCATCGATGAAGGCACCATTTCGGAGGAGGAAATGTCCATGCAGCGGATACGTGCCTTCATGGAAAACAATCCTCAGGATATTGAGCGCATATTCAACCACAACGAAAGTTACGTCTTCTTCAGGCTGGTCGATCAAGGCCCCATTGGAGCCATTGAGGTTCCACTGACCTCTGGCCGTTCAGTGGCTACTGATCTGAGTCTCTTCCCAAGGGCTGCACTCGCCTTTATCCAAAGTGAAAAACCTTTGGTGGGCGAAGATGGTACTATCCAGTCTTGGGAAACCTTTGGCAGGTTTGTCCTCAACCATGATACTGGTGGGGCAATCCGAGGGCCAGGGCGCCTTGACCTCTTTTGGGGCAGCGGCCCATATGCCGAGACCGCAGCAGGTCACATGAAGCATGAGGGAACACTCTATTTTCTTGTGCTGAAAAAGCTTGAGGGAAAATAGAAAAACTGTCAGGCGGGAAGATGTGGGAA
>DAOUTV010000059.1 GCA_030668505.1 Desulfobacterales bacterium
CATCGTGATTGTGAACGGTAAAATTATAGAGGAGGGCAAACATGAAGAACTCTTAGCCCTCCATGGAGAGTATTGTAAACTTCACGAAATGCAGTTTAAAAAAAACAATCATGATGAAATCGTAAAAAGTGTTTCGTGAACGACATTGAGCATTTTGGGGAAAAAGCACTTTCAGGCACATATCTTGAGAGCGAAAAAGAATCATGAAAGTCAGTAGCATTGTCGGCAGATATGTCTTTAGGGAGATGATACCTCCTTTTCTCATCAACCTGATCTTATTTACCTTCATTTTCCTGATGGCCGAGATACTAGATATTACCGACCTGGTTGTAAACCATAGGGTGAGTCTTTCTTCTGTCCTCCTCATGTTGATCTGCTCCATACCTTCTTTCATGGTTTTTGTTGTCCCTATGTCGGTCATGATGGGTGTACTGCTTGGTTTTCTGAGATTGTCAAATGACAACGAGATCATTGCAATGAAATCGGCCGGGGTCGGCATCTATAGACTTCTTTCTCCAGTGTTTGTTTTTTGTCTTATCGGGTTTTTGGTGACCGGTTTTATGTCCATATATGGCTCTCCGTGGGGAAGGCTTTCATTTAAGGAGTTATTGTTTGAGACCGTCAAGTCGAATATTGACATAGGACTGAAAGAGAGGACATTCAACGACAGTTTCAAAGACGTTATGCTGTATGTGGGCAAAATCGACAAACAAGACAAGACCTTGGGGGATGTTTTTATTGAAGACCGGCAGACTCCGGGAATGGTAAGCACTGTTGTTGCTCCCAGGGGGAAGCTTTCTTGCGATTCGGAAAACCTTGCCTTCCGGCTGACGCTTTTCAATGGGATTATTAATAAGGTGGATCAGGAGAATAAGACCGCACATTCTGTAAGCTTTGATATCTATGATTTTCAACTGGGAGCCGCCCAGATTTTGTCTGCAAGAGAACATGGCCCAAAAGGGAGAAAAGAGATGAGTTTGGGGGAATTACGCCGGAGTTTAGGGAAGGCTACCGAGAAAGATGCCAAATACTATTTGACGTTGATGGAATACCACAAGAAATTTTCCATCCCCTTTGCGTGTTTTGTCTTTGGACTTATAGCAGTTCCCTTGGGGATTCAATCAAAGTCCGCAAAGCGATCCTATGGAATGGTTCTTGGTCTGTTTTTCTTTCTTATTTATTATTTATTCCTGTCTGCGGGCCTGGTTTTTGGTGAGGCAGGAGTATGTCCGCCGATTGTCGGCATGTGGGGCCCTAACCTGGTTATCGGGGCTGTTGGTCTATATCTGCTTGTCATGAGTGCAAAAGAACGGCCTCTGTTGGCGAGACTGACCCTTTTCGTTAACACACAATGGGACAGAATCGGTATCGAAAAGCGTGAGGGTTGACCGTGCACCGTTTTCCGTTCACCGGCAAACAGAAGGTCGTAATGACCAGATGCCCTCGGTAGGGCGGACAACGGTGAACGGCGAACGGTTACTATGACGATAATTCACAAATACCTGACAAAGGAGTTACTGAAGTATTTTAGTATTGTCCTGATCAGTGTTGTGGGCATATATGTGACCGTCGATTTTTTTGGAAAGATCGACAACTTTCTGGATGCCAACCTGCCCATCTCAACGGCCCTTGCCTTTTTTGCACTCAAGATTCCTTTTATAGTCGCACAGATAACGCCGGTGGGGGTGTTGCTGGCCGTGCTCATTGTCTTTGGCCTAATGGTCAACAATAACGAGATGCTAGCCTTGAAAAGCGGTGGGGTGAGCGTCTATTATCTGTTCAAGCCGGTCCTTGTTATGGGGCTGATATTTAGTGTCCTCCTTTTCTTTTTCAGCGAGGTGTTAGTCCCGATGACCATGGGGCGGGCAAACGAAATATGGCACAATGAAGTCAAAAAAGAGTCTGCGATTACCTCCAGGGAAAAGAACATTTGGATCAAAGGTAATCGCTCCATTTCCCACATTACGTATTTCAAGCCTTCCGATAAAAAAATATTCGGCGTAACACTGTACTATTTTGACGAGAGCTTCCGCCTGACAAAACGGATTGATGCCAACAAGGGTGTTTACACGGGAGGAATATGGCATTTGTTCAATGTTGTCGAGCAGGACCTGGTTAAGGATGATAGAAGCTACAAGGTAACCTATCGGGGGGAAAGTCCTTCAAAGCTTGGGTTTGTTCCCGAAGACCTAAGCAGAGTGGTGAAGAAGTCAGAAGAAATGAGTTACGGTGAACTGTCTGCATATATTCGGGAGGTGGAAGAGGAAGGGTACGATGCTACCAGTTACAGGGTGGGCCTCAGTGCTAAAATAGCTTTTCCACTTGTTTGTGTTATAATGAGCATTGTGGGGACCGGCTTGGCCTTGTGGAGGAAAAAAAAAGAAGGGTTTGCCAGTAGCATTGTTTACGGTATTGGGATGGCGTTTCTTTACTGGACCCTTTTCAGCTTCTGTTTATCGTTGGGATATGGCGGGATATTGCCACCAATTATAGCAGCTGGGCTAACCAACGTGATATTTACATGTCTTGGCACGCTCATGCTACTCAATACCAATTGAACACAGTTGAGGTTAAAGTAACAATGTATAAACCTCAAATCCACAATCCACAATCCGCAATCCGCAATTCCATACAGCGGGTGATGACTCAAGGGGATGTCGCTGCTCCGGCCTTTTCATCACCTTTTGAATGTGTGCTTTACGCATGTTCCCAGTTTTTCCAACTGGGGGTAAGATCTAGGCTACATCTGTACGATAAGGGCGTTCTTAAGCAGAAAAGCCTGCCGTGCAAGGTCGTGTCTATAGGCAATATAACCGTGGGTGGAACGGGAAAGACCCCTATGGTGCACTATGTGGCAAATTTATTGAAAGGGTTTGGCCTGCGGGTGGCGGTCATCAGCAGAGGATATGGGGGCAAAGCCCAGCGTTTAGGAGGTATTGTCTCAGATGGCAAGACCACATTCATGGGACTTCGGGCATCAGGGGACGAACCGCAATTGTTGGCTTCAAAGCTCAAGGGGATCCCTTTGCTCGTGGGAAAGGACCGCTATCTGGCCGGCAGACGGGCCATTAACAGGTTCGGCGTATCAGTTTTGGTCCTTGACGATGCGTTTCAGCACCTGCCTTTGAAAAGGGATTTGAATTTATTGCTTTTGGACGGCACACGGCCTTTTGGCAACGGTTATTGCTTTCCAAGGGGCACACTTCGGGAACCTGTGGAACAGATAAAACGAGCCAGTAGTTTCGTCCTAACCCAATATACAGAGGATTGCAATCTGACCGGAGAGCGCTCTATAATTGAGGCCCATGCGCGAGGTCGTCCGATTTTCCGGTGTATGCATGTACCTGAAAAGCTGTTTGTGGCTGGCCGAAATAAGTCTCTTGAATTGGCGAGCTTGAAGGGGCGAAGGCTTTTTGCGTTTTCCGGCATTGCCCGAAATGAAAGCTTTCGTAAGACTATTGCCGAGCTTGAAGGCAATCTCGCTGGTTCTCTAGAGTTCCCAGACCATCATCGGTATGCCCATGAAGATCTGAGGCTTATTTGGGAAAGGGCTAGGGGCCTGAAGGTAGACTACATTGTTACGACTGAGAAGGATTACGTCAATATTTGGACTGAAATGCCATCAACTCCGCGACTCCTGGTCCTTGCGGTTTCCATCTCATTTGGAGATGACACGGAAGCCTTTGCAAGCTATTTAAGAAGTCAAATCGTCAGTTAGATTCATCGGCAAATAGCGGATTATCAGCATGGGTAGAAAGCTATTATATAGACACAATATGGGAATAGGAGAGGAGACAAAATGAAGTCTCTAGTAACAGGTGCTGCCGGTTTTATCGGATCGCATTTATGCGAATATTTGGTTGAAAAGGGATTTCAGGTAGTAGGTATCGATAATTTTATGGATTACTATCCCAGATCAATAAAGGAAGCAAATATTGCTGACTTGAGGAGGGATAAAAATTTTAAATTTGTTGAAGCAAGCCTTCTTGAGTTAGATTTGGTAAAACTTATGGACGGGATTGATGTCGTTTTTCATCAATCGGCCCAGGCAGGTGTGCGGGCGAGCTGGGGTAAGACGTTTAAGATTTACTGTGATAACAATATACTTGCCACCCAGATGCTGCTTGAGGCATGCAGGGAAAGTCCTGTCAAGAAATTCGTTTATGCTTCCTCCTCTTCGGTCTACGGGGACACCAAAGATCTTCCCATGAGGGAATCTTCACTACCTTGTCCTGTTTCCCCTTATGGTGTTTCAAAGTTGGCTGCTGAACACCTTTGCTTTCTTTACTACAAAAATTTTGGAATACCTACGATTGCACTCCGATATTTCACGGTATATGGTGCCCGGCAGCGGCCGGACATGGCCTTTCACCGTTTTTTCAGATGGGCATTGGAGAACCAAACACTTAAAGTATACGGGGATGGGGAACAGAGCAGAGACTTCACACACGTGGACGATATTGTGGAGGCAAACTGGCTGGCTTTCGAAAAAGCTTTGCCGGGCGAAGTATTCAATATCGGTGGAGGCTCACGCATTACTTTGAATGGGGTCATTGAAATAATAATGGAGATAGCTGGCAGAGAACTAGAGGTCGACTACGAGGATAAGCAAAAGGGGGATGTGCGACACACTATGGCCGATATGGCTAAGGCAAAAGAAAAACTTGGGTATAAGCCGAAAGTGTTGATTCAGGATGGTCTTAAGACGGAATATGATTGGATTCGAGGTCTGGTTGAGTAATAACTGAGTGTCAAAATTCGTATTTTTTTGGCAGAAGGTTTTTTACCATGAAGGACGAAAGCTGAAAGCTCAAAGCTGAAAGTAGAAGAAGCTTAGAGTCTAAGGTCTAATGCTTGCCTTGAGCTTTCAGCTTCTCCGGCTTGTCCGGATTCAGAAAGGAGGTAGAATAATGGCAATCAGTCAGGAGTTATTGGATATCTTGGCCTGTCCCAAATGCAAAGGTGACATATATCTGAATGAAACAAAAGATGGACTTATCTGTGATAAATGCAAACTCCTTTATGAAATAAAGGATGACATTCCCATCATGCTCATTGAAGAGGCCAAACCTATAAAAAGCTGAAGCGTAAGAGCCGAAGGCTCAGAGCATATTTGTGTTGACAGTGCTGTTATCTATTTGGGCAAGAAATGCATTGACAGTTTGCAGGTGCTCTGGTAATAAAATGAAAAAGAACGGAGAGTTATAACCATCTAAAATTGTTTACACTTTTGTGGTATTCGTTTATCATTTAATCAAAAAGCGTCATGTCAAAACTTGTAACAGTGTTCAAAACGGGCAGGCAGTTTTCGGGTTCATGGGATGAAGCGCTTGTTTGGGTGACGTGGCGATTTCAGGTGATTTTTTGGACGTTGGTGGCGCTTATTGAAGCGCGGCGTGCCATGCGAGGGAGACGACTTGACAGACTGCGACTTCCGCCTGTCAAAATAGAGTCTTTATTATCAGAAGAGAGGATTACTCAAACAATTCGCTTGATTGACGGTTTGGTGGATCGGTTGCTGTTTCGCAGCAAACACAGATGTTTCTATCGGTGCTATGCGGCGGCCGCGGTTTTGAGAAGATGGGGCGAGCCGCTTGTTTTGAATATTGGCCTTCGGAATCTTGGGCCTTATGTGCGAACTAGAGGGCATTGTTGGTTGACGCTAAACGGCTGCAAGTTCTACGAACAACTTAAAACCGAAGCTTTATATCCTTTTGCAATGGGGAGTACGGCAGGAGATATTGCCTATTGGGTCAACTTTGGCGTAGATAGCGGTATTATGCGACACAGAACCGACGGTTCGAATTGACTACTTTAGAGATTTGATACGGGGAGAATGGGGATGACGACGGAGCTATTGGGAAAGACCACATTCAAACCAAACGACGATGTTACGTGGCGAGATGTTAGTGGTGAGATGGTCGTTCTGAAATTGAGTTCCGGGGAGTACTATACATTCAATGAACAGGGACGGATTACTTGGCTGGCCCTTTCAGAAGGCAAAAGCGTGGAACAAGCGGTTCGGATGATAGTAGATGAGTACGATGTGGGTTCCGATAAGGCGCGGGAAGATGTGGAAGCCTTTGTTGTTGGTTTGATGGAGCAGGAACTTTTGGATCGTCAAGCTGAAGCAGGCAAGGAGGTAAGAGAATGAAGGATGATGAAATAAGGGAGAGTGAAACAAGGGAGAAAGAAACAGGAAAAAAGCCATACGAAACTCCGACGTTTCATCGGCACGAGCCTCTGGAGTCCGTGAGCACTACGTACTACTATTATACCTATGTTTAATCCCCAACCTGAGTGGTAGGATGTGTCGCTTGGCGCGGAAAACTTGAGTTGTAGGTTTTCGCGATGAAGTTGTTGGTACCCCGTCTGGGTAAAGAGATTATTGCTCACGGGAGTTTCAGGGTGGAGCTTTCCGTATTGTTATTGGCGGCTGGCAGACTATTCCCCTCATACTCTATTATCAATGATAGCAAAGATTGGAAAGTTCGCGTAGTTTCCGATTAAGGTGAAACTGCCAGATTTGTTCTTGCTATTGGGGTAATTCTTGCCTGCTTGCGCGCCATGAATCAACCCGTTCACCGAACTGTCCTTGAAAGACCTTTCAATATTCCATGTCAATCCCGGAGGAGTCGTTTTTCAGTATTATTTTCCAGGCTTATCTATCTGATGGGCGATAGCACTATGGGCATCTATTCGCTTCCAGGGCTGAATGTTTCGATACAGGGACCCAAATCGGCCGTCCGTTCCGCCCTTGAGGTAATGTTCCGGATGTCGTGGAAGCCTTCCTTGGAGGGAGCAGTCCCGCTTAAAGCGTTTGTGGTGACGGGGAGTCAAATCCGTGATGTGCTGCCCGAATGGCTGTCTGAGGAGGTATCCGCATGCAGCCCATCTGAGGATGTGCTCATGTTATACGGCCCGGCCGGGGATAAGGCGGCGGTCGCTGCCAACGAGCATGCTCTTTACTGCGCGTGGCTTTCGGCAGCGTCAGATGAACTACGCTACGTTTTTTGCAGGAAAACCAGTCAGCCCACCCCTCTATCCGTGTCGTCAGTGATAGTTCCTGTATTACGCGAAGCGCTGCTGGCCCGCGGCGGCGCGCTCCTGCACGGAGCGGCCCTGCTGTGCCCGAAGGACACGGGAATTCTGATCGCGGCCGACAGCGGCGGGGGAAAGACAACAACGGCCTTGGCGGTTCTGCGTAAAGGAGCGCGGATATTGTCCGACGATCTAGTGGTCAGCCAGGTGGGGCCTGACGGGGTCAGCCTATTTGGAATCCCTGAACCGATGAACCTGACGGATCAGACGATCGCCTTTTTCAAAGAGATCGCCCCATTTTCCGACCGTCCTCGCCGCGACCCTATGTCACGCAAGTTGATGGTGTCGCCCTATGAGATGTACGGTCCTGACTGTATGATTGACAGGTGTACAGCAAAGGTAATCTATTTTGTCAACTTGACAAAAAAGGGGCCGTTTATCAAGCCAATGCCCACCGCCGATGCGCTAGGGAAACTGATCAGGTCTCATACTTTTGCGCGCAGGCAGCAGATGACCAGGGACTCGGTTTCTCACCTCTGCGGTCTTTTGTCTAACGTCGGGACATATTCACTCGGGACGGGCACGGACCCGGAATTGCTGGGGGAGTGGCTGGTGGCGCGGTGCGCCGAACACGCCATCAAATAGCCGCCTCAAAATGTGTTTCTCGGAACCAGGAGGATCTTATGCATACGCCCTCTGCCTTACCTATTGGCTTGGTGGTGCAGACAGAGGGGCCGTAGCAGCGAGGGCCAGATGAAAACGCGTGCTATTTCCGCAGTGACGGCAGGAGTCGGTACAGAGCAGGTAGGCGATTCGTCTGCCTGGAGCGCCGCTAACCGGCGCTGTCTCGGCTTTCTTTGGAAATACGTACGTCCCTATAGTTCGCGTCTTCTAGTGGCTTTTTTGACGTCGATTCCGCTGGCAGCGCTTAGCGGCGTGCTTCCATGGGCCTTCAAGCAGGTGACCGAGCTTCTCAGCCGCAACACGCCGCTCAAAGCCATCCTGTTCTGGATGGACGTGGGACTCGGTGCCTTCAGTCTACGGAGTGGTCTTGAGATTCTCAATAAGTATATCCTGACAATTCTTCACATCCGTCTAAGCAACGATATCCGCAATGACTTGTATGAGCGTCTGCAAGAAAGTTCAATGGAATTTCACATGCGAAGCAGAAGCG
>DAOUTV010000027.1 GCA_030668505.1 Desulfobacterales bacterium
AGGCGAGGGCCGATGATAAAGCGCAGCATACACGGGAGTATGTGAGCATTTTGAAGAGACCCTCAACACAGCCATCGGGCGATAGATGGGGTTTTGAAATGGCTTCTAATATCATTGCAACTATAAAGAACGCCTATTGGCGTCGGGATGGAGTGAGCATCTTTTAAAAAAACAGCCAGAGGTTCAACCAAAAGAGGATACGAGATGAGCTTCAGCGAACAGCAGTTTCCCTGTGCGT
Organism: Desulfobacterales bacterium; assembly: GCA_030668505.1. Lineage (GTDB taxonomy): Bacteria > Desulfobacterota > Desulfobacteria > Desulfobacterales. The sequence goes on from DAOUTV010000027.1 coordinate 239, forward strand.
TGTGTCCGGATAATTACTAAGCAATACTATTTTATATTATCAACTACCTGAGATATTGTCAATTAATGTGGTTGAAACCAGGGGTTAAGCCGGCAAAGATGTCGGAGCTGGTTTTGTCAGGCATGACCAACCATATGCGCTTAAGGTTTACAGTCGAGATTCGTCCCAGAACATTCCAAAGTAACACAATAAAGCGTTGTTTTTCCAATGAACCGTATAGAGTCCCCAAAAACGGGAGTGCGATCGAACTGAGCCCTCGACTCTCTGCAAACTGAAAGATCCCGTCAAGAGCGCTTACTATCCATTCCTCCCTCCACGACGGTTCCTGGTTAAGATCGTGAACAATCGCAAGCAAGCGCATGGGGTCTCCACCCCTCATAAGCACGCTGCCCGGCGTTGTTGGTTTTGTTTCAATTACCCGGGTCATGACACGGACCATAGATTCGCCAGGATCCCGCACCTCCGGATTCGCACTCAAGACAAGAAAGGTGTCTTCCTCCGCAGCCACTGCATCTGCCTGGAAAGGCGGCCTATCTTTTGGTGCTGCAATTATACTAACAGATCCTATCGAGAACTCGCAAGGATAACCGCCCCGAATCAAACGTAATTTTGGCAACTTGTCTGTTTTGGCGTCTATTTCAAAACTCCTCGCTCAAGGTACCTTCCGAACAGCAAGGCAAAAGTTTAAGTATTAGTTTAACTATTGATTATATATAACTGAAATCATAAATGATGTCAAACCAATGGCAAAATTATCGGAAAATGATATTTTGCTGAAAGTCTCCGGCGGAGGTCGAGGAGTTTGCTTTGACAACCCAATGCCCCTGACATATAAGCATCTTATGCGACAAGAAAACAAGCTGTAATATATCCCGTATATAGGGACAAACCCCGTATGGAAATCATAAATCTCCAGGCATTGTATAAAGGAGACATGTGCAAGGAACATTCAAATGGCTCGCAAACCGGACTACAAAGAACTTGAACTAAAGATCAAGGAGTTGGAAAAACAAGCCGATGAGCGAAATCGGGTAGAGGGGGCGCTTAGGGAGAGCGAAGAGCGCTTAAAGACAGTATTAGATACTGTTCAGGCCGGCATCGTAGTCATCGATCCCAAAACACATATCATTGTTGGCGCAAATACTGCCGCGGGATAGATGTTCGGTGCTCCCAGGGAGCTAATGCTCCGCAACGTGTGTCACAAATACATCTGCACAGCAGAGAAAGGCCGTTGTCCGATCACAGATCTCGGGCAAAACTTCGACAACGCAGAAGTTGTGTTACTGACGGACGGCGGTAATAAGGTACCCATTCTCAAGACAGTGGTTTCTGTAACACTGGCGGGCCAAGGGCATCTGCTCGAAAGCTTTGTAGACATCACCGAGCGCAAGCAGGCTGAGAAGGAGCGCGAGAGATTGATTGGCGAACTTCAAGAAGCCTTGGCCAAGGTTAAGACATTGAGCGGCCTGCTTCCCATTTGTGCCTCATGCAAGAGAATAAGAAATGACCAGGGTTATTGGCAACAGATTGAAGCTTATATCCGGGATCACTCAGAGGCAGAGTTTAGCCACAGCGTTTGCCCTGAGTGTGCAAAGGAGCTCTACCCAGGAATCTATGGCAAAAAGTGAAATAGGCCGGAAGCGCCATTTTTCAGGGTCATGCTTCCGGTTGTGCGTTAGAAGATACGTGTTTCGAGTTATGGCTGTCTGCGAGTTGCATCCCGATTTCAAGTGCTCTCTTGTTTATTTCCAAAAAATCATCAGGGATTTTCGTTTCTAACACCCTCATGATCGATTCAGTACTGACCAAACCGGTCAACCCTATCATTGTTCCAAGCATACAGATGTTTAAGACAATAGGTTTTCCGATTTTTTCCATAATTGCTCTATACATACCCAATTCCACATGGCGGGCATCTATTTTCCATTCCTGTTTGACATAATGGCTATCGGTCAACAACAGGCCCCCGGGACGGATAATCCCAGAGTACTTATTGTAGGCCTCCTGGGTCAGACAAACCAAGATGTCGGGGTTAATGACTTTCGGATAGTGAATAGGTTCGTCCGATATAATAACATCCGCCCTCGTGGCGCCACCACGCGCCTCAGGCCCATAGGACTGTGTTTGAAGGGAGTTCAAACCCTCATATATCACCGCCGCCTCAGCCAAAATGATTGCAGCCGTAATAACGCCCTGCCCTCCTGAGCCGCTGAAAACAATTCGTTTAGTATTCATAATTGATCACCTCCGGACTACTTTACCTGTCTCTACCCTGTATTTTTCAATTAGCTCCAAATAAGACATTGAGTATTCCGGACGTTTCTCCTCCACGAAAATACCTCGTTCAATAAGATCGGGATTATTGGCTTTTTTCTTGGATCCGATTGGAACGGTACCCTCCTTGAAGCCTTTCATCATATCAACTGCATTCCCAAGTTTGTTTTTCCTGCCATAGTAGGTCGGGCATTGGGACATCACTTCAACAATTGCAAAGCCTTTATGCTTAATTGCCTTCGAAATTATCTTGATCATTTCCTTGGCATGATAAGTTGTCGTTCTAGCCGCAAAGGTTGCGCCTGCACCCCTGACCAATTCCATAAGATCAGGAGCATGCTCAATTGTTCCGAAAGGGGCCGTGGTGGCTTTCTTGGCAAATGGTGTCATAGGAGAATACTGTCCACCTGTCATACCGTATATGCTGTTATTCATGATGATGGCAGTCAGATCCAGGTTGCGGCGTGCGGCATGGATGAGATGGTTACCCCCGATTGCCAGTGCGTCGCCGTCGCCCATAGGCACAATGACCGTCAGTTCGGGACGACTCATCTTCACTCCCGTGGCAAAAGCAAGTGCTCTTCCGTGAAGCGTATGAAGGGTGTGAAAATCAAGATATCCCGGCATACGCGAAGAGCATCCAATCCCGGAAACGACCACAACTTCATCTTTTTTCAACGCATTCAGCTCAATTGCTCGTATCATGTTTGCCATGACAATACCGTGGCCGCAACCGGGGCACCAAATTTGCGGAAAGAAACGTTCACGCAGATAATCTTTGACTGCCATCTTAGACTCCTTTCCCCTGTATCATGTTCAGTTGTTGCAAGATTTCAGTAGGGGAGATAAGAACGCCGTCAAAACGATTAGCCAGAAAAACCTGTTCGGGTTCGGACACAACTTTTTTCACTTCCTGGCAAATCTGGCCCATATTCATCTCAACAACCAAGACATGGCTCCGCCCTACGCACTTTTTCCGCACAGTTTTACCGGGAAAGGGCCACAGGCTCTGAAGCTCAAGCAGTCCCACCTTGACCCCTCGCTTGCGACGGTCTTCCACCATTTGAAGTGCGCTCCTTGCGGAACTCCCGTAGGAGATCAAGAGGACTTCCGCATCCTCGGTATAATGCTCCTTGTAACGAGCGATAAAATCCGCCCGATGCTCCAACTTGTCCACTAAATGGTGTATCAGGTCATATGCGACTTTCGGGTCGCTGGATGGAAATCCCCACATGTCATGGACCAGCCCGGTCACATTGTAACGATGCTTTCCACCGAAGTCGCTCATGGGAAGTCTACCGTCTTCGCGCATGAGATAGGGATGGTAATTGGTGCCTTCCGGCACTGATGTGCGAAGACGTTCAACAACTTCAATATCGCCGGGTTGAGGTATCACCACTTTTTCACGCATGTGTGCCACAACCTCGTCAAATAAGAGAATAACAGGTGTCCTAAATGTTTCAGCCAAGTTAAACGCATCCACTGTCACATAAAACGCGTCTTGCAGATTGGATGCGGTAAGCGCTATGATGGAGTGATCACCATGGGTGCCCCATCTCGCCTGCATGACGTCTCCCTGGGCGACTGAGGTTGGTAAGCCTGTACCGGGGCCTCCTCTCTGTACGTTGACCACCACCGAAGGTACCTCGGTCATGATTGCATATCCGATGGCTTCCTGCATCAGGGAAAAACCGGGACCACTGGTTGCGGTCATTACCTTAAAGCCGGTCAAAGATGCGCCGATTATTGCACACATTGACGCGATTTCGTCTTCCATTTGGACGAATTTTCCACCAATCATGGGAAGTCTTTCAGATAAAATTTCAGCAATTTCCGTAGACGGCGTGATAGGGTAACCCGCATAAAAATGGAGCCCGGCATAAAGCGCCCCTTCCACGATGGCTTCGTTTCCTTGCATGAATCGCACATTTCCCCGCATTGATTTCTCCTCTACACCAATTCCATAGCTATATCTGGGCATCTCAACTCACAAAGCCCGCAATTCTTACACTTCTCAGGATGGGCCCAGCAAGCCTTTCCCTCTTTGTCCAAAACAAGAACACCTTTTGGACAGAAAGCGACACAAATGCCACAACCTTTGCACCACTCTCTATTGATTGTCAGTTTTTTCTTTTTTTTCATAGAGCGACTCCCTGCCCTTCGCAGCCAATTTCATAGAATGGATGTCCCTATTAGTGAAGCCTCCCTGTGCTCCCGCACAGGTGTCTTAGGACGGCGGAACTCGCCGAAGCAATAACCCGCCTTCACCGAGGCTATGGCGGGTCACCACGCCATTTCAGCCGTCGCAGCCAGTGCTTTGGCGAAGTCGGCTCATCCCCGTGCTTCCGCACGGGGCATTCTGGCGAAGGTGAGTAAATTTCTCTATAATGCATAATGTATACCCAATAACAAGTTCTTCTTGGTTTTTTTCTGCTTTTGCTAAGTTGTTTATGCAATATTAGCGTAGACTTAACAATTTCCTACTACTGCTTAGCATATGGGTCAAGAAGAGTTTTGATCACCTCTTTACCCCCCTCAGCTTTTTCAACACACCTATACGGGCTTCCTTTTCGTTTGCTCTAAAACGTTTTTTGATAAATTTAAGGAAGGAATTTATGTTTGGGCAATGCCCTGTATATTATTGGCTGTCCTTGAAAAACAGAAAAAGATATCGAATGGGATACTCTATGTTGTATTAATTTACAAAAAAACCACAATATATGGTTGACAACTCTATCTCGATGTGTTAGAAAAAGGGAATACAGGTGGTAAATTAGGTCGATTTGACCGGTTACAACAGGAAAGCACGATATACTTGGAGGAGGGGTACCCGACTAATGAATGAACTTCCCATAGCTCATGGTTTGCTTAAAGACCTACAGCAGGAAAGTAAGAAGCATGGGGTTTCCCAAGTCAGCCGAGTGCATATCAGAATAGGAAGCCTCCGCGATATTGTCCCTGAAGATCTAACATTTGCCTTTGAAACAGCCGCAGAGGGTACGGTGGCCGAAGGGGCTGAACTGAACATAGGGGTCGTGCCTGCAAGGGGACGATGTGACAATTGTAACATAAATTTTGATGTGGACGCCGACACCCCCATGTTTCTCTGTCCTAAATGTGGCGCCATCGCCAAAGAACTCGTCTCTGGAAAAGAGCTTGAAATTGCCCTGTTTAGAGGGCAGATCTGAGAGCACGCTTTGACGAATTCCGGCTGTCAACGCCTCTGATCTTGGTTAACTGAAACGGCTTTTCTCAGGGAATTTCCTTTTCAATCATGTGGAGACCTTTGAAAAACTAGACATTTTTTTGTCAGGCAAGGAAGGCAAAAAATTTAACCGGAGGAATACATTATGTATTTCGAGGATTAAGATTCGAAGCCTGACGCCGCATCACGAAAAAATGACAGTTTTGCAAAGGTCTCATGTGGTCTTTGGTCAAGCGTATTATCTGAGGTACTCAATCAGTATTCGAGGATCATTGCTTCCGATTCCATCTACGCGCATATCGACGAAAGGCTTCAGGTGATCTCTGTCATCAATATTCCATATGAAAACCTTCAAGCCTTCCTTATGAGCTGTTTCGACAAATTTCTTATCTAAAAAGTTGTATCTCATCACCAATGCATCTGCAGATGCATTGGTAGCTACGCTGGCGTCTACAGGACATCCCACTAGGAGTACGCCCGTTTTGATGCGGCTGTCCATCTCTTTTACGGTTCTAACGAGCCTGTGCCAGAAAGAGATCACGTAGACGTTGTCGTAAAGGTTGTTTCTCTTTACCAGCTCCACAACCCCCTTCTCAGTCCCTTCTTCCTTCAACTCAATGACCAGCCTTACCTTGTTTCCAATCAAGTCGACGACCTCTTGAAGGGTGGGTATCGTCTCACCTTTGCCGGCATCAAGTTTCTTTATTTCCTTAAGCGCAAAACCGGCGACCGGCCCCGTTCCATTGGTGGTCCGGTCCACGGTTGAATCATGTATGACGACTATCTCTTTGTCTTTGCTCAGGCGGACATCAATCTCCACAGCGTCAACCCCAACCTCCATGGCTCGCGAAATTGAAAGGAGGGTATTCTCAGGCTCCAAAGCTGCGGCCCCTCGATGTCCCATAATCATCATTCTTTTTTTACGCCCCTCTTATTTGATGAAATCGTAAAAAGTCGAAAAACACCTCTTTCTGTCATTCCGGCGAAAGCCGGAATCCAGTTTATTCAGGTAGCTACAAAGGCTCTGGACTCCGGTTTTCACCGGAGTGACGACTTTTTACGAAGCCATCTAATGTAATGAAATCGTAAAAAGGCGGATTCAGTCAATGTGTCATTTCGACCGAAGGGAGAAATCTAATGTTTTCAGTATGCTACACTTGAAAGATTTCTCCCTTCGGTCGAAATGACAAGTTATGAAGACTTTTTTCGATTTCATCTTATTTCAAAACCTGTCACAACGCACATTTGTCACTTCGTTCTCAAAGGCATCGTTCATCGATTCCACGTATTTGTTAAAACTATATTGTGCGCCACAAGACCCGCAGCGCAAATAAACAGCTCGTCAAGCACGGTGAATGATCAGTTTCTCACCACACTTCAAGCACCGTAGTAAAATTTTTTTTGTCTGATCCTGATCCATCTCAGTCCACAAGAATCCCCAAGGTTTTTATTGGTGCCTGGGACGAGAATCGAACTCGTACAGAGACTATGCTCCGAGGGATTTTAAGTCCCTTGCGTCTACCTATTCCGCCACCCAGGCCGTAAAGGCAACTTATAACGAGCAGAAATTTTTTGTCAAGGAGTATAAAGGGGCTCTCACATGCATACTTCAAGGTTAAACGCATGCACCACGCCGTGGCAAAGGCAGGCGGTGCTATAAAGGACAGGGGTTTTACTTTTCGACACCTCGGCAAGGCTCCTTTTAAGGGCCTCTGGCTGGTATCCACCTACCCCGGGTGCCAATTGGTGGCTGCGAACCACGATTGACCTGTAATCCTTGTAACTGATTTCCTCCATCCTCTTAAAAAGGAGCCCCTTTCGTGGCTTTCCGGTGAATGTACACCTGTCAAACGGCTCGGTGCAATTGTCCGGACAAAGAAAATCAGCATAGCTCACATAGAGCTGGCCTTGCGAGCCCCTGATGGGATTGGGCAGCATCTTTTCGATATCTTGCGGCACAGGAAAGGCTTCCACCCGGCCCTTAATAGACAATTTGATGCGTACCCACTCAAAGGCCAGATGGATCGGCACGGCAGGGATTATCCAGTCCGGTACTATTTGAGTATCAAGATATACTTCAAGATACGACGCTCCTTCTTTACATACCCTTTCAACAGGAAGGCGGTCCAGCCGGTCCAATGCGCTTGCATCCTGATCCACGACTGTAAGGCTCGCCTCGGGCCTTTTCTTGTGAAGCCTTTCGGCAGCCTTTACGCCAAATTTACCGGCCCCGATAATCCAATATGAATCATGCTTCTTTTCCATCAGCTTAAACTGACCCTATTAATCTGTGGTAATCTTGTCAAATCTTATCTGATTTGTTAGAAAGAAGGCATGTCTGGTAAATCCACGCCCCATCCTCTAATTCTGGCCTCAATTTCCCCCAGACGTCGTTATCTCCTTGAGCAGGCCGGCTTAACCTTCAGCGTGATTCCCAGCACTCTTGATGAAAGCTCGATCCCGGTAAGTACGCCGGAAAATCACGTTCGTATCCTTGCGGAGGCAAAGGCTATGGAGGTTGCCAAGCTCTATCCTAAAAGCTGGGTTATTGGTGCGGACACCCTCGTCTGTATAGGAGATGACGTTCTCGGCAAACCCGACACCTCGGTCACGGCCCGCCGGATGCTAAAGGCGCTAAGCGGCAAAACACACGCTGTATTGACCGGCTATTGCATCTGTTGCAAGGCTGCAGAACGCACCTTTTCCGAAACCGTAGAAACAAAGGTCTCGTTCAAGACCCTTAGCGAAACCGAAATTGATTGGTACCTTAGTACTGGTGAACCTTTTGACAAAGCGGGGGCCTATGCAGTACAAGGTTTGGGAAGTTTCCTGGTTAAACGGATTGAGGGGTCTTATACCAATGTGGTTGGGCTTCCGGTGTGTGAGGTTGTTGAGTGCCTGCTCAGGGAAGGAATCATAAAACGGTGATGTTAAGTTGCAACCCAACTAAAATTGCATGACTGAAAATATTCAAAGCAGACTAAAACTCGTCAAAGAGCGAATCGAGACAGCAGCCCTTGCCTGTGGTCGCGACCCGAGAACCATAAAATTGGTTGCCGTGAGCAAGACCGTACCCGTGGACCTTGTTCAGGCTGCAATCAAGGCTGGTGTAACAATTCTTGGAGAAAATTACGTACAAGAGGTCCGAGATAAGATCGAAGCCCTCTCGGCAGAAAAAGTTTCATGGCATTTCATAGGTCACCTTCAATCCAACAAGGCAAAATATGCGGTACAGCTCTTTGACCTTATTCATTCTGTTGACAGTCTTAAGCTTGCAAAGGAATTAAACAAACGAGCCGGCATCATCGGCAAAGTTCAAAAAATCTTGATTCAAGTAAACATTTCCGGCGAAGCAACCAAGTCTGGAATCGAGACAGAACAGGCCCTTGAACTGGTTCGCCGGATTGCCCCCTTTGAAAACCTTGCCGTCTGCGGGCTTATGACCATGCCCCCTTACTTCAATGCCCCGGACAAAGTGCGGCCTTACTTTAGAGCCCTAAAGGACTTATCTGATATTATCCGCAAGGAGGCTATTGCCAATGTGGACATGACCGAACTCTCCATGGGGATGACCGGGGATTTCGAGGTTGCTATTCAGCAAGGGGCAACCTTGGTGCGGATCGGCACAGCCATCTTCGGAGAAAGGGTGTGATGTGAGGCTTGAAAAAGTATGAAATTATTTTCACATCTCTTTGGTATTTGGGAAGTATAATACCAACAATTGATAAACCTGTTTTCATATCAATCTTATATAAATAGAGCTAACTATTTAGAACTTTTAGCATTTTGCCTATCAGTCCGTTCTGGCACGATACTTGATATATATAACGTTATTGTTGAGCAGCAAACCGGCGGCAGGGGGATGATAGGATGAAAAGATTATTCGATCAAGGTGTCACTTGCATGATGGCTAGATCTTCGGTCATTTTGTTCATGGCAATTATGGTCTTTGCTTCCGGGGGCTTTGCACTGCAGAGCATAAGAGCAAGCCATGAGACATCTCTTTGGAATGAGATTGCCACTCAAGTAGAACTAAATAGAATTCAGTTGAACAACCTGCAGGGAGAACTCGTTCAACTCGAACAGCAGGAGTCTTTTGTGAGCAATTGTTTGGACATCTATAATGAGCATTTTGATGTGTGTGCTCCCACACAACATTGTCAACATGCCGCTCCTTCCTTAACCCAGCTATTTTAACACTCCAGCCATACCACGTAAGACCAAGTATTAATTAGTGCCCATCCACGAATCGTAAAAACTCAATGGGCACAAGCGTAAGTTTCCAATTCAGAAATGAGCAATTTTCCGCAAGGTCAAGGAAAACAAGGGATTGCGCGGAGGCGTACCGAGGTACGTCGCACAAGCAACCCCGCAGTTTGACGCCGATTCAGCCGTCGTAGCCAATAAGGCTACTAAGGCGAAGTCGGCGATTGCGGAAAAGGGCCATTTATGGATGGAAACTAATTAAGATGCGACGCGCGATGCTATTCCTACAAGGATTTCTTCTCTAAGGATTCCGATTCAAGATTATAATAATGACCATCCTTAGAATCAGCTATAGATCTACTGGAGTTTCTTAGCGTAAAAGCTACTTCATGCCATTTGCCTTTATTGCTATATAGAATATGGAGTTTATGACCCAGTTTCAACTGATTGATAAATTCATTATTCACCTTAAATGTCATAATGGGATCGTTTGTACCTTCTGCTTTGTAATCAAAAACATGGTTTTTCTGACCGTCTATATTTGCTTTAATGCCTTGATTCATAGAAACCAAAGTTTCTAAGGACCAGATTCTTATATGACATATATTTTCATCCACTATAAACTTGCCTTTATCATTACTAACGCTCGCTGCTTTGTTGTTAAGCGAACCATAATAACCAACATCCCATGAATTAGTCTGAGCATATACCAAGCTCACAAATGTGACGATACAGACAAGCAAAATAAATAAGTGCAACATTTTTTTCATTTGATCTATCCCCCAAAACACTAAACTGAGAAGGCTTGGTGTCCTACTAGTCAATTTCAATATTTGGTAGAATCATAGGCGTTCAAAAAACTAGGGTAATTCGCAGCTTTGCACGAACCGTCCTCCTACCTTGCACGTTGTTATTGTGGAATGGAGCTAAGTTTGGAGTGAATACACTGAAATTTTTAACATTTTCCCATTTTCCTGTCAAGGATTTTGTTCTTCATCGGTTTTGTCAATTTTTTCGTCCAATCCTGACAAAACAACTTACAGGAGAGCTGTCATCTCACCCTTCAAAATACACCACTGTAACAAAATGTTACAATTTTCACGAAAACAACGGGGAAAAGAGGAATGCTAAGTTGCCCTTGGATGTCGTGCAAGCGAAATGTTGGCGGAGTCACAAAAGTCTGTATTTGTCGCGAAGCTTGACAGACAGGCGTCGAACAGTTGTAAATGCCTCTTCCACGGTCTTCTCACCGTCCGGGTTGACAAGGCAACAGGTAGCAGGAGAAAGCATACTCCGAGAGAGAAGGAACTCCAAATCAATCCCACGCCTACCTAAAGTATCCCATATTTCCTCTAAGCGCTCTTGCAAGGAATCTACATTCTCCTTTTCAAAAGGTTCGATATTTGTGGGCACTATTCCCCAGACAAGGTATCCACCGCGGTCTAAGAACTTTCGAATCGATGAGTCATAACATGAAAACACGTCACCGTTCGTATAGACATCAAGTGATAGAATATCAATGTTCATCCCAAGAAGAAAATCCCAGTCCGGGTTCCCACACAAATGCACGGCCCGTGGCCTCTCTATCATTGAAAAGAATGCTTCCATGTCAGCCCGTGCAGCCTGATCTCCATATCCTGCCATTCCACTGAACACAAACTGAAGCCCTGGTTCATCCACATACATGAAGGCATTTGGGTTTCGTTCTTTTAGTCGATTGAGTTGAACATTTACTCGCTTGGCCATAAACTCCAACATGAATGGTCGCACTGTGTCATTAAAGATGATAGGTCGATCATCCTGATCCAACACATTGAACCCAAAACTGATAGGGCCTTCAAGCTGTCCCCGGATGGCTGGTCGATCTGACAGATCCAGCTCCAGGAAACGTTTATAAACGACCGAATATGTTTGACTGATGTCAAAATACTCCGGGTCATCAAAATGCTCCATGGTCTCGTCAAATTCATCGATGAACTTGTCCATCGAAAAACGCACTTTGCGCTTCTCCATGTCAAGCACAATGCCCGGGAAGTGCTCCGAGGCCTGAACGTACATGTCCTCATGGCAGCTAAAAAGGGGAAGTTGAGGCCAGAACGGCACGTCCAATGAGAGCGCTAAGTCAAGAGCCCTGTCCACATTCTTGTGGGGCATAACCGCCATTGCTGTTGTAATCAAGTTACCAGGTATAGGCATTTGAATTGAAAATGGTCAAGGGCCGCTAAGCACACCGGACGTTCAGACCATGCCCAAAGTATCGGGATACGGACACGGGTGTCAAGGAAAGTTGAAGGAGCGATTTTGTTATAAAACTTTAACTGAAAACACAACTGTTGTCAACCTTGTTGCCATAATCAGCTAGCTCTTTGAACATTGGTTCTGTTGAGTGGTTGATGGATGCAGTTATCTTGGCAGGTTAGTTACTACGGGGAGCATTAAATTGTTTGCATTTCATGTCTTCACCACCCACTCCCCTTCGACCAGGCTCAGGATCGTTAGAGACGCTGAGAACGCGGAGGGTGATTACTTTTTCCTGATCGGGAGACCCCGGAGGAATAAGCTTCGCATTCCACGGGGCAGGTGACGATCAGGAAAAAAAGCTCGGCCCTGCGGGCAATTTACATCCCGCCAAAAGGCGGGACTGCTGGTTTTCATTTGCCGCCA
>DAOUTV010000196.1 GCA_030668505.1 Desulfobacterales bacterium
TACGAGCCGACTTCGCGCTCCGTCGCCATAGCGGCTTTGGCGCGTCGGAGACCAAAGCACTGGCTGCGAGCCGACTTCGCCATAGTAGCCTCGGCTACGACGGCTGAACGGCTGAACGGCTGAAAAGGCGTGCACATTAATTTTAGCTCACTATTAATCAATCAGTACAAAAAATTATGTCAAATCAACAACTTTGTCGATGTTACGGCACTAAGCGCCTAAGGCGTGCCATAAGCGAAAACTCGCAAATCTTGGCGATTTAACTGAATATGGAGGGGTTACCATGCATCCGCTGTTAACCCAAGAAGTAGACAAGAAACTTCTCCTTTTGGGAAACGAAGCTATTGTTAGAGGTGCCATGGAGGCAGGGGTGGCATTTGCCACAACCTATCCCGGCACGCCGGCATCTGAAATAGGAGACAACTTTTTTCAGATAGCCGCTGAGTCAGAACTCTATTTTGAGTATTCCATCAATGAAAAGGTAGCCCTGGAGGCGGCCGCGGGCGCTGCTGTGTCCGGTGTTCGGGCAATGTGCAGCATGAAACATGTGGGCCTCAACGTTGCCGCTGACCCCCTGATGACGCTGGCCTATGTGGGCGTGCGCGGTGGCATGGTGATTGTCACTGCCGATGATCCTGCTATTTTTTCAAGCCAGAATGAACAGGACAGTCGCATGTACGCAAGATTGTCCAATCTTCCCATGCTCGAGCCCGCATCAGCTCAGGAGGCCAAAGAGATGACCGAGGCAGCCTTCGGGATCTCCGAGGCCCTGGAACTCCCTGTACTCCTCAGAACCACCACACGCCTGAGCCACTGTCGCAGCATTGTAACGACCAGCCCCCTGAAGCCTTCTAAGACAAGGGGAGCTTTTGAAAAGGAGAGTTCCCGCTTTGTTCCGGTGCCCGCCAACGCACGTGTGCGCCACAGAGTGCTTATATCGCAAGGCGAAAAGGCGAGAAATATGGCATGCAGATCCCCGTTTAACACCGTCACCGGCACGGGTAGATGGGGCATTGCCACCTCTGGTATTGCTTATAACTATGTCCTTGATGCCATCAAAGATCTCGGTATCAAGGACCGCGTGAAGATATTTAAGCTTGGCTTTACTTACCCTTTTCCAGAGAAACCGGCAGCAGAATTTATCGGATCAGTCGACAAGATCCTGGTTGTAGAAGAACTGGAGCCTTTCCTTCAGGACAACCTCAAGGTGACGGCCCAGACCAGCGGCCTTGTCATACCTATTGCGGGAAAAGATCCCGAATTGTTCTCACGGCTTTATGAACTTGATCCCGGCATGGTGCGGGAGGTGATCGCAAGATTCTTCCAGCTTGACTACACGCCTCCAAGGCCGGTTGACATCAAGGAAGACACAGAGGCTGTCCACGTTCCCATGAGGCCTCCAAATCTATGTGCGGGCTGCCCCCACCGGGCCACTTATTATGCTGTAACCAGTGTCCTTAGAGAAACACAAACCGAAGCAGTGTTTCCAACGGACATTGGCTGTTATACCCTTGGGTTCCTGCCACCGCTGCAGGCGGCTGATATATTCATTTGTATGGGTGCGAGTATAACATTGGCGGCCGGCATCTCCAGGGTAACGGACAAGAAGGTTATTGCCTTCATTGGTGATTCCACATTTTTTCACTCCGGCATCACGGGCTTGATCAATGCTGTTCACAACAGGCACAATTTTATATTGGTGATACTTGATAACGGTACAACGGCCATGACAGGCCACCAGCCTCATCCCGGCATAGAAATCACCCCGCCCGGCTGGGATAAGCCATATATTTCCATCGAGGCAGTCGCCAGGGGATGTGGAGTGGAGCAGATTTCAGTCGTCAACCCGCTCAATCTGGAAAAGACCAAGGCGGCTGTCAAGGAAGCCCTTGAGTCAAACATGCTGTCGGTTATAGTAGCTAAGTCCCCATGCCCTCTGTATGAGGCAAGGATGCTCGGAAAGAAGAAAAAGCGGGGTTTTGTGGTAGGTCCGGAGTGTAATACTGATTGCACAGAATGCATTGACACCTTTGGATGCCCGGCCCTTTACAAAAACACGGCTCCCGATGCCAAGACAACCATGATAATTAATGACAACATGTGCATCGGTTGCGGGGTGTGTATACAGTTTTGCAAAAAGATCAGGCCAAAGAAGATTTAGTTCAAGGAGCGGCCTTTCGGCCTTAAAGTTCGAGGCAGAAGATCTTTCGGCTTTTGCCTCAAGCGAAGCGGTCCTCGAACGAAGTACTCCTCCAACATTAATAAAGGCGAGAGACCGTTTTCCAAATGGAGAGAGACCACATGGCAGACTATCGTGTATTTCTTACGGGTGTTGGCGGACAGGGCACGCTTTTGGCCACCACGGTTCTGGCCGAGGCTGCCATCCGGGCGGGTCACAATGTTTTGACCAGTGAGGTGCACGGTATGGCACAGCGGGGCGGAATTGTAGAATCCACGGTAATGATAGGAGATATTAAAAGCCCCATCATCTCAGACGGCGAGGCGGATGCCCTGCTTGGATTCGAACCGGTCGAAACCTATCGCGCCATGAGGAAATGTCGGGCAGACTCTGTGGTCGTGTCAAATACTGACCCTACTATCCCCTATGGAGTGGCCATCGGCAGGGGAGACTATCCAAATGTCGAGAAACTCTTTGACTTTATCCGGAGCCGTGTTAAACAGCTCATCACTCTAAATGCCCATGCCTTAGCAAAGCAAGCCGGGTCTGCGCTGACAGCCAATATGGTCATGCTTGGCGCCCTTGCAGGAAGCGGCGTGCTACCAGTTTCCAAAGAAGCGTTTGAGTGGACTATTCGCACCAAGGCAAAGGAAAAGTTTGTGGAGACCAATCTTCGGGCCTTTGATCTGGGATTTGCTGCGCCGTGAAGCTTATTCGGAACTTCAGCATCATTGCCCACATCAACCACGGCAAATCAACCCTTTCTGATCGGCTAATCCAGGAAACCGGGGTCATTTCCCAACGTGATTTCCAAGACCAGATCCTTGACTCCATGGATATTGAGCGAGAACGGGGTATCACCATAAAGAGTCAGGCAGTGTCGCTTCCCTATGCAGCCAAAGATGGCCATACTTATATGTTGAACCTGATTGACACACCGGGCCACGTCGATTTCACATACGAGGTCTCCAGGTCCTTGGCCTCATGTGAAGGAGTGCTCCTCCTTGTCGATGCCAGTCAGGGGGTGGAGGCGCAAACAGTTGCCAACCTATACTTGGCAATGGATCATGGCCTTGATATCATACCGGTTATCAACAAGATCGATCTCCCGGCTGCCAATGTAGAATGGGTCAAAGATCAGATTGAAGAAGAACTGGGGCTGGACTCCGACACAACAATTCTTACCTCTGCCAAACAGGGAATCGGCATAGAAGAAGTCTTGGAGGCCATTGTCACCAGACTCCCGGCACCGAAGGGAAACCCCGAGGCTCCTCTCCAGGCCCTAATATTTGATTCCCAGTACGACATCTACCGGGGCACGGTCATCTACTGCAGGGTATTTGAAGGGACTATAAGGCCAGGGGACACCATACGTTTTATGTACAATGATGCCACCCATCGGGTGGAAGAGGTCGGGGTCTTCAGGATCAAAAGGGTCCCCCAAAACATGCTTACAGCGGGCGGGGTCGGCTACATTATTGCTGGGGTAAAGACAGTAAGCGATACCAGGTGCGGAGATACGATTACTAACAACGACCTTCCCTGTGAAATGCCACTACCAGGCTTCAGGGAGGTAAAACCGGTGGTCTTTTCCTCGGTTTATCCGGCGGCCTCTGACGGGTATGAAGACCTGGCAATGGCCTTGGAGAAGCTGAAGCTCAATGACGCCTCGCTGGTCTACGAAAAGGACGCCTCTGCAGCGCTGGGTTCTGGTTTCCGGTGCGGATTCCTTGGCCTTCTTCACCTGGAGGTGGTCCAGGAGCGTCTAGAGCGTGAATTTGGCCTTTATCTTATCATCACCGCGCCGTCTGTAAAATACAACTTCATCATGAGGGACGGCACAACAATCATCATTGACAATCCTACGCTTTATCCTGATCCTACAAAGATCGCAATTACCCAGGAGCCATATATCAGGGCCTCCATCATGATGCCGGATCGATATCTGGGCGCAGTCATGAAACTTTGCTTAGAGCGCCGGGGAACAAGTGCCAGGCATCAGTACCTGGAGGGCAGCAGACTTGAGCTGACCTGTGAGCTCCCACTGGCAGAAGTTATATACGATTTTCATGACAGGCTAAAAACAGTCACTCAGGGATATGGCTCTTTTGATTACGAAATACTCGATTATCGGGAAAGCGACCTCGTCAAGCTTGATATCCTAATTGACGGAGAAAGGGTAGATGCCCTTTCTCAACTGGTTCATAAAGACCGGGCTCTCCAGCAGGCCAGGTATGCTTGTGAAAGGCTCAAGGACGAAATACCGAGGCAGCAGTTTAAGATTGCAATCCAGGGGGCAATTGGAGCCAAAATTATCTCTCGGGAAACAATCTCGCCTTTTCGTAAAGATGTAACGGCAAAGTTGTACGGCGGAGACGTAACCCGAAAACGCAAACTCCTTGAAAAACAAAAAAAGGGCAAAAAGCGGATGAAGATGGTGGGCTCTGTGGCAATTCCTCAGTCCGCCTTTCTCGCGGTGCTCAGGCGGGACACCAACAAAAAATAAAAGGGGTACCTAGTGCAGGTACCCCTTCACTTGATAATTCTTGCGGAAAA
>DAOUTV010000010.1 GCA_030668505.1 Desulfobacterales bacterium
AATTATGTCGATATTGTAATCTTCATCAGGGTCTTTCTGCATGGCCAAATCAAAAGCTGCTATCGCCTTTGCATACCCTTTTTGTTTCAGCATAATATCGCCTATCAGATAATATGCCTTAAATGCCTGTTTGTCCTCAGGATATGTTGCAACAAAGGCATTCAAATGTCGTCGGGCTTCTTCGAGCCTATGCACATTATAGAAACATTCTCCCAGACCGAACAGCAGCGTCGCAGGTCGACTTTGATCCGTGTACGACTCATCCGCCATTTCAAAGGCGGCAATTGCACGATCATATAGATAAAGCTTACTGTAAGCATCTCCGAGTATCAAAAGTAGATTAGGCATACCTTCAAGGACCAAGTCGGCCTTTGTTTCTTCATAGTAACCTGCAATTTTTTCGTAATTTCCTGCTTGCTGCTCCCTTTTAAAAATGGCTTCCACGGATGTTCGAAGAACTGACTTGATTTGCTCCTTCAAAGGGGTATAGGGATATCTATCCAGGATATTCCTAAGGATGCTGATACTACCTTCATAGTCCTTGTCTTTCTGCTGCTGAAGTGCAAGCCTAAGTCCGGCAAGTTGAGATAGAGGGTCGTCTCCGTGGAAATCCATGATCTCTTTGTAGGCTTCACGTGCAGGTATGTTGTGGGAGGCTATTTCTTCAATAACTCCTGTGGAAGCCAGCATTTCAATTCCGACCTTTTGTATATCAGCGGCAAGACGAAGCCTGCTGATCATGCCCCCTTCGCTATCAGGGTATTTTTTTAACACCATACTGTACAATTTTAATGCCCTGCTTTCCATTCCCTGCTCACGGTAAGTATCGGCAATCCTTGCCAAGATCAAATGGTTTGACTCTATATCAGGGTAGTAGTTCAAAACCTTACACAAGATATCCCTTGCTTCTTCTAATCTTCCAAGTTCATAGTAGTTATAGCCACAATATAGAAGAATATCCGGATCTTCATAAACCCTATTTGGTTGTGTAGTCATAATTTCATCAAGCACCCTAAGGGAGTGCTCAAAGTTGTTAACGTCAAAGAGTGCCTTCGCTCTTCCTATCTTTGCCTTACCGGCAAATGGCGTTTCGGAGTAGAGCTGCTCAACCTGCTGAAAACTCTTAATAGCCTCTTTTGGTTGCTTGGTTAAGGCAAGGACTACTCCTCGCTCAAACATGGCCTCAGGGGCCGCTG
Source organism: Desulfobacterales bacterium (assembly GCA_030668505.1). GTDB lineage: Bacteria > Desulfobacterota > Desulfobacteria > Desulfobacterales. Next base: position 1,197 of record DAOUTV010000010.1, read on the forward strand.
CATACGCCTTATAGTTCTCACACACAAGGTTGTAGTAGGCCAAAGCCTCATAGTAGTTTTTTACCTTAAGATAGCGGTTCCCGATGGATACCATGGCATCGGGCATAAAAACAGAATCGGGGAATTTACTTATCGCATCCTGGTAGTGCCTTTTTATCTCCATAAAATGCTCTGAAATTTTGTTTTGGAACATATGATCACAACTTTTTGCCAGCAGAAAATAGGTCCTTTCTAAATATGGGCTATTAGGATAGGTTTTAATGATATTTCTAAGCATCAGCATCGCCTGCTCCCATCTGCACATCTGAAAGTGCCCCACAGACTGCCGGAAAAGATCTGCGTCCGGAGAGGAATCCCTGTAGCCCTGATACAACAATTGATCTATACCCCCTGGTCTACTCAAGGTTTCAGGGGCCGTAGTCTCAGCATGCGAAAGTGAAGAATCTGATCCACTTTGCGGATTTTGGATTTTGGATGGAGGGCTCTGCGAGGCTGCATGCTGAGCAACCAAAAAACTCAATACAAGGCTTATCCATGCTATGAAAAGGTATCTATTATGCGAAAACCTCATGCTATCAAATGCCTTACATCATCTTGAAATTCCTGCTTGGCAGGATATTGAGCAATTACTGTGCCAAGTAAATACCGGCAATATTTGGGGAAGTTGGGAAAAAACCAGAAAAAAAGGTAATAAGAAAAAGCAATTTGGGCCACTCGCCTTAGGTGGACCCGGGGCAGGGGAACCTTCAACAGGGACCAATCAAACAGGGGCCTGTCAGGTTTTTGACAATGATATTTTCAAAAACTGTTACGGTGTCTTAGGGGTTGCGGGAGTGATTTTCTCCATAAGCCTCAAAACTGCTACAACTTGTTGTCATTATTTCTTATTTAGTATCTGAGGCGTGTTGTTTATGCAACATAGGGAAGGAATATGGTCTCACTCAAGAGGGCAAGCAGGAATAGCCGGCTATTTTGCGGATGCTGCGAATGAGTATCGGTCAAAGATAGGCCTGAAGTCGTAGATCCGCCGTCTTTCTGGCGGGCTGAGCTTCCAAAATGGCAAGTTGTTATTGCGCAAGCCTTGATGAAGTGGCTTATGAGCCAACGGCGGACCTGGAAAGTTTTTTCTTTTTCATCTTTTCGATGAGGGTGGTTCTATTCATATTGAGCAGTTTCGCCGCCTTTGTTGTTACCCAGTCCGTCTCACTCAGGGCCTGCAAAATCAATTTCTTCTCATATTCTTCGACAGCATGGTCAAATGGAATCCCGCCGTTGGCGGGGATGGTTGCTTCAGGAGCCTCAAGCGTTCTGGCTCGGCCTTTGATAGAATCCGGTATATCTTCTAATTCAATCTCATCACCATTTGCAAGGATAACAACCCTTTCCACCAGGTTCTCAAGTTCCCGCACATTCCCACGCCAATCATACTGGAACAGGCTATCCATCGCTTCTGGTGTGAATTCGGTTACATATTTTCGCTTCTCTTTGTTAAATTTCTTGAGAAAAAAATCCACGAGCAAGGGAATATCCGACTTTCTGTGCCTTAAGGGGGGAACTTTTATTGGAATAACATTGAGTCGGTAATAAAGGTCTTCTCTAAATTTGCTATTGTTCACCGCGCTTATCAAATCCTTGTTGGTTGCTGCAATAATGCGTACATCTACCTTGATAGTCCTTGTGCTTCCAACCCTTTCAAATTTCTGTTCCTGAAGCACCCTTAACAGTTTAACCTGAAGGTTGGGACTCATGTCCCCGATCTCATCCAAAAAGATTGTCCCTTCATTGGCAAGTTCAAAACGGCCAATGCGAGATTTATGAGCACCTGTGAAGGCCCCTTTTTCATGCCCAAACAACTCGCTTTCCAAAAGCTCCTCAGGTATTGCACCGCAATTGATGACAACCATTGAGTTGTCTCTTCGGTAGCTGTTGTAATGGATGGCCCTGGCTATCAATTCTTTTCCCGTACCACTTTCTCCGGTGATCAATATTGTGCTGTCTGTATCCGCTACCTTTTCTATGAGTTCGAACACCTTTTGAATCGGCCCGCTGTCACCAACAAAGTTTTCAAATCGATACTTTTTCCTCAGCTGCCGTTTTAAAAGTATGTTCTCTCTCTCCAAATGTTTGTATCTTAAGGCCTTTTCAACGACCATCAATATCTCACCCGACTTGATGGGTTTGGTAACATAATCAAAGGCCCCCGTCTTGATAGCCTCAACGGCGCTCTTGATGGTGCCATAGCCGGTTAAGATAATGCACATCGTGTCGGGCGATTGCTCGACAACATGTTTTAGGACCATCATCCCATCAATCTCAGGGAGATTAAGATCGGTGACAACCAAATCGTAGAAGTCAGCATCAATATATTTTATGGCCTCAGCCCCATCTGAGGCTGTGTCGACGGCATAGCCTCCTTTTCTAAGTATGTCTGCCATGATCTCCAGAATCTCGGGATCATCATCCACTATCAGAATTTTTTCCGCCGGTATTGTCATAATAGTCGTTTTGCCATAATGAGAGGTAGACCACTCAAACTATTTCGCGTCCATCCATAAATACCCTAAAATCCCTCCCTCCAGAGGACGGGAGATTGTGATGGACAATAGTTCATAAATCAAATTCGATTATTATTCAAGTGGATTATCGAGATGCGATTACCAAGAAGTGACAATTGAGATGCTGTTGCCCAAATCGCCATAACGAAGATGCCGGCAGAATCTGTTTCAAAACCCTATGACGACTCGCATAATCTTAGCCTAGTTTCCATCCACGAATCGTAAAAACTCAATGGGCACAAGCGTAAGTTTCCAATTCAGAAATGAGCAATTTTCCGCGTTCGCCTTCCGTATAGCTGGTGCTTGTTGTGTCTATTGTGAAACACACGCCGCTTTCCATGGCTTTTGATAGACGCTTGGCCTGATGTACATGAAACTATGATCAGTACCGGTCAGGCTTTCTGAGTGTCCGATGAATAGATAACCCCCTTCATGTAGCGTGTCGTACAATTTATTGACCAGGACCTGCTGAGTCCTTTTGTCGAAGTATATCATCACGTTCCGGCAAAGTATGAGGTCAAAGGCCACTTTGAACGGAAACGGCTCCATGAGGTTAAATCGCTTGAATTCAATCATTGCCATTAAGAGCGGCTTGGTCCTGAAATACCCCTCATGGCTGCCGTATCCCTTAAGAAAATAATTTCTGGCCATAGATTCCGATATCTTTTTAAGACCGACTGCCGGATAGACTCCCTTCTTGGCCTGTGCCAGAGCCTTCGTGGAGATATCTGTCGCCAGAATTTTCACATTAAAGAAATGACTTTTCCCAAAGTATTCCAACAGCGATATCGCCAGAGAATAGGGCTCCTCCCCAGTCGAACACCCCGCACTCCAGAACCGGAGCCTGCGGGGACCTTTTCTGTTATTGCCTGATATATAAGTCGGGAATACCTCCTGCTTCATAAAATCAAAGTGTTCCTCTTCCCGAAAAAAGCTGGTCAGGTTGGTGGAGATCGCATCCAACATCCTCACCAGCTCAGCCCCGCTGTACTCTTGGGTCACGAACTTGTAATAGGCATTGAAATCTTTTAAACCCGTCTCACGCAGCCGCCTGCCCAGCCGGGCGCGCACCAGTTCCTTCTTGCCCTGATGTAAATTGATCCCGCAATTTTCGTAAACCAGGGCGCTGAACCGCCTGAAATCTCGTTCTGATAACTCTGTTGAAAACATATTGCAGTTGTTAGGATTCTCGTAACACTTTACATGTCTGAATGAGCGCTAAGAGGAAAAATCAGTACAGGCAAGGCACAATGCCTATCAGAGTGATCTCCGTCGTCGCCCTCAGCCGTGTGGTGATTTGTACGCGTTGATCGCGCTAATGCTAATATAGACAGACGCTCTACAGAGGCAGTATATCATAAAAAATTGTGAAAAAAAGCAACGAGCAAGGCTGGTAGATGCTCAGGCATGAACCTCAACTTTGTTTGAAGAGGCATTTTCCCCGGGCTGCCACTATTTTGATAGGTTTCACCGTGCTGTCTTATAACCTGACGACTCGACCAGGCAGGGAATTTCAATGGTAAAGGTAGTCTTTTCAGGAACGCTTTCACATTCAATGGTCCCGTTGTAATCCTCAAGCAAAAGGGATACAAGTGAAAGGCCAAGGCCTACATGTTCATCAAGCCTGGCTTCGTGTCCGGTGCCTTTCTTGGTAGTGAAGAACGTCTTATATATGTGTTCACGGTCCTGTTCAGGGATACCGCAGCCAGTATCCTGAACCGTAATGATTACCTTGTCCTCTTGGGTAGAGGTTTCAACTACAAGGTGTTTGTCTTGTGCATCGACCATTGCCTCCAGCGCATTCTGGACAAGGTTCAAAACAATAATGCAGAAATCCGTCCTTCGTCCCCTTAAAACTGGAAGGGCATCATCCAACTTCAATACCTTTTTCACCCTGTGCTTGAAAAACATGTCGGCATTGAGAAGAAAAATACAGTCTTCTATGGCTTTATTGATCTCAACATCCCCTACCATAGAGCACCTTTCAACGACCAAATCACTTGTAAGGTTTCCCAGCTGGGTATTTAACTTATCAAGAGTCCTTGAGATTGATGTGATCCTTTCCTCCATAGGGCCTGGTAATCCTTCGAGTTCAGTTAAAGCTTCCGATTGGATTGCACTCCGTAATTGCTCCAGGCTCTGCTCCAGTTGTTCAGATCGAATATAGAGGATTTGAAGCGGGCCGTTGAGGTTGTGGACTATACCTTCGATGACCCTAACCAGAAAGACACCATAATAGTTTTCAGCAATCTTCCTCAGCAACATCCGCTCTCTAGAGCTTTCTACTCGATTACCCATTCTTATCCCCTTCTCTTTTTCCTGATTGCCTCCCTTTGCGCCTGGAATGTGTAGGCAATAATTTTCTCTCTATCCTCTTCATTCAGATCTATAAACTTTACAACAACCCGGTAGCGCTGCTTGCCATCCCCTTGAACAGTCACAACACGCACAACCCGTCCAAATAGCTCTAACCGTATGGTCGGGAATCTTGAGATCGTAAAACTTGTCTTTAGGATCTGGCCTTGCTCAAAAGTCTTATCGCATATTATACTCATCCCGTTGCCGCTAATATCTGAGCCCCGGCCTACAAAAAGTTGATCGTCACCCTTGTCATCCTTACAGGCCGCCCCCTCGAGCCCGGAGGTCCTGGAAAGAAGTTTTAACACGCGATCCAATTTGTCATCTATGTGGATCAAAAAATCAATCAGATTTGAATGAAAAGCACTATCAGCCTCATATTGTCCACCTTCATCAGAGGGCAAGGCGGCTTGGCTACTAAACCGGCTGCCGGGCTGTTGTTCAGATCGCATGACAGCTTCGTACTCTTCTTCATTCACAACTGAAAAATCAACATCAACCCATAAGGCTGCCCTTATGTACTCTCTTCTCTCCCGGCTCGGAAACTCCTGCATATTTTCCTCCCAGTACACAAAATTGCACAGCGATCTAAATATAATGGTGCAATCATTGTACCATATTTAATATTGGGGGTAAATCCTGCCCGGTGGAGCCGAATAATGCGCTGAAAGCTCAAAGCTGAAAGCCTGAAAAAGGTCTTGCGGGGTAGCATAACATGTGGGGTAACACTTTACGTGTATGAAAAAGCTAAACTCTTACCCTGGGGAAATTTTTAGGTCGAGTCTTGATTCATTACGGGCAATATCGGAGAAGGCTGTGTCATGCTTGCTCTCCAGTTTCCCTTTTTCACAGAGTGCCAGAAAAGCCTCAACAACCTCACCATCAAATTGGGTACCGGCATTTTGCTTGACCGTCTCGAGCACAACCTCATGAGCAAGCTTGCCCCGATAGGCACGGTTAGAGGCCATAGCATCATAAGTGTCAGCTACGGCAAGAATCCGGGACAGAAAGGGGATGGATTCACCCTTAAGACCATCAGGATATCCTTTCCCGTCCCATCTTTCGTGATGATGCAAAATGATTTTCTGCTCTCCTGTCAAAAGGCCCAAGTGGCCAACAATGTTCGCGCCAATTACGGGATGCTTTTTGATGGCTTCAAATTCCTGTTTGGTCAAGGGACCTGGTTTCAGCAGGATACTATCCGGAATGCCGATCTTGCCGATATCATGTAAGTGACCGGAAAAACCCAAGAGATCGAGTTCCTCGTCAGGACATCCCATCTCCTTTCCTATGCTCATTCCAAATTCGGTCACCCGACTCGAGTGCTGCTTGGTGTAAGGGTCTCTGGCCTCAATCGCTTCCACAAGGGCATACAGGGTGGCGAAAAGATTCTCGTAGATGTTCTCATACAGAGCAACATTTTCTATAACAAACGTGGCCCGCTCAGCCAAAAAATTCAGATAGTACAGATCCTTTTCAGTAAATGCCTTTGAATCATCTCTGACAATGGCGGCCAGCATGCCAAATAGCTTTTTCCGAATCTTGAACGGGATGGCAACCAGAGAGCGAATATTTGCATCTGAAAACGCTCTGTCAGAACCGCCGTCAACAAGCAGGGGGATTCCATCAGAGATCTTCTTTGCAAGGACCCTGACCACCTCGCTCTGCCCCTCAGCCATCGTCTGCGTCTCAGGAGATGGCAGGCAGGGCGGGCACCTGTCAACCGTCACGGGACTGGCAGGCACAGACCGGCCGGCACTGTGGTCATATTTGGGTTCTTTATAAAAAGAGGCGATAGGGATTGGTCTTCCCATACTCTCATCCAGAACATGGAAATGGACTTCGTCGCACTTGGTAATATCCGCAGAAAGCTTAACGATCAGATCAAAAAGGGCTGAGCTGCTTGTTACCCAGTCTACCTTTTGTAAAATCATGTTCAATATTTTGAGATCCCCGACTTTGTCGGACAGCTCTTCATTTAGCCGGGCAATATGTTTCTTCTTTTCTATTTCCTCCTTTAAGAACATATTTTCCAAAAAGAGGGCCTTTTGTTCCAAGGCCCTCTTAATCGTCAGCTCTATTGCGCCGATTTTGAATGGTTTGACCAAGAAGTCTACCACGCCGTGCTTCAGGGTCGCTATCGTGTTATCCATAGATGGGTACCCGGTCATCACAACGACCGGTATTGTATTGTCGAGTTCATGAATCTTGCCGGTGAACTCTATCCCGTCCATTCCCGGCATATTAAGGTCTGTAAAACAAAAATCGATCCTCGTGTTCCCGAGAATCTCAAGGGCTTCCGTTCCATCTCGGGCAGTTAAAATTGAATAGATTCCCGTTTTGTGAAAATAGTCCCTGAAAACATCAAGGATCACTTCATCATCATCAACAACCAAAATGTTCAGGGGTTCACTCATTAGTCTTCAAGCCTCTGATCAGGTAGAATTTCAAGGTATTGAATTCTCTTTCTGTCAATAATCCGTCTCTTTTTAGCGTGGAAATATTTTGTAGTTGTTCAAAATAGTTGGGTTCGCCACTCGTGGCACTGTGCATAAGATGAAGACCGGGCCGGTCGCTGGAGAAAAAATTGAGCCTGGCTATCCTGTCTTGTTCCAGCTTCTGTTCGTCATCGCCTTCGTTCCTTTCATTCTTGATGGCAACCAACTGGTCATAGGCCTCCTTTAGCTCTTTTAGCAACTGCTTGTTTTTCCGTATCAGATTGACCTTCTCAACGGCATTGTTGAACACAATCTCCATCTCCTGGAGTTTGAAGGGCTTTTTGATATACTCATACGCGCCTTCATGTATCGCCTCAATAGCGGTTTCAAGTGACCCGTGACCTGTAATAATGATAACGACCACATCAGGATTCATCGCCTTGGCCTGGCGTAATACCTCCATGCCACCAATCCTGGGCATCAACAGGTCAGTAATTACCACATCAACAGGCTCTCTCGTAATAAACTCTACAGCCTCAAGACCATCGTTGAAGACCTTTACAGAAACATGCTCCTTTGAGACCAAATCTTTCAGGACGTCGCCGATCGTTCTGTCATCATCTACGATCACGCTACGGATGGAAGGATCTTGTGCCTGCTTCATGGATTAGGCCCTGTGGTTAAAGAGAATACCTAGCATTTCGTCAATTTTTCCCTTCAACAACAGCATGAGCACCTACCAGGAGTCTCTACGCAGAAATATGGGGAATCGACATAGTATGAACGCCCCATTTTCAATGTCTCGAAATTTCTATCCACCTGCGGCGGGGAAATTATAGGCATCCTCTTTTTCTCAATACTGTATAGAAGTTTGATTGAATATGATAGGCAAGGCTTGTTTATTACCTATTTACTCTATCGGATAAGTTTGCCAAAAACTTGAGCTTCTAGTGTCAAACGTAAACATAGCAAGATACCTGCCAATATAGATGCCCTCTACAAAAAGATAGCGCCTTTTATTTCAGTTCTACTGCCCTCCTATCTAGTGTAATCATGCAACTATCACGCCAGTAAATCAGGTTTTAGATAGTGTCCATTTCCATGCCCCTTGACAAATAAAGCGTAGGCGTTTATTGGTTTTTTTCTAATCTTTAATGTGTTAATAAAATGGTTAAGATAAAATTTGGTGCCAACCCCCTGTATATGATCACTAACCAACAATATTTGAATTTGAAGAATGCGCTTGCCCTTGTAACTATCCTTTTCTTGATATTCGCATTCCCGATTTCAAATCATGCCACCGACGTATTCCCAAAGCGACTGGGTCTTATCAATGATTTTGCCAATGTCATTTCGCCCCAGTATGAACAAAAGCTGGCACAAGTGACTGATGAGCTTTTGAGAAAGACGGACGTGACCGTGGTGGTGGTCACCATGCCAGACATTGGTGGCGAAGATTACAACGAGTATGCCAACCGCCTGTATGCTGCATGGGGCATTGGAAAAAAGGGCGAAGACCGAGGAGTCCTTATCTTTGTCACGCTCAAAGAGCGCAAAATGCGTATCGAGATCGGCTACGGAATAGAGGGGCTTATCCCCGACGGGCTGGCCGGCGAGATCCGCGACCAGTATATCTTACCCTTCCTGAAGCAAAATCAGTTCGGGGAAGGGCTTTTGAATGGTACCCTTGCAATAGCCGGTATCATTGCCAAGGATGCGCAAGTCAGCCTGACCGGACAGGTCCCTTTAAAACGGCGGCCAGCGAAGAGGCGTTCCGGCTTGTCGTCCCTTGTGTTCCTCTTGCTCTTTTTCTTGGTCCTCTTTTCTATGGGCAGGAGACGCGGCGGCATGTGGCCTCTCTTATTACTCTTGTTGATGGGCCGGGGTGGCGGATACTATGGAGGATACGGACGGGGCGGCTTTGGAGGAAGCTTCGGCGGCTTTGGAGGCGGTTTTGGCGGCTTTGGAGGCGGATTAAGCGGAGGAGGCGGGGCTGGAGGCGGTTTTTAGTCCGTTAATTTTGATGGCTTCGTAAAAAGTCGTCACTCCGGTGAAAACCGGAGTCCAGAAACTCTGTAACCAATTGAAAAAACTGGATTCCGGCTTTCGCCGGAATGACAAAAAATGGTGTTTTTCGACTTTTTACGAGGTCATCAATTTTGGAATTCGTGTTTTTTCTGGCAGAAAATCTTAAAAGATGATCACGAAAGCACGAAATAAAAAAACATTCAGCCTTTCGTGTTTTCGTACTTTCGTGTTTTCGTGATAGTTTTTTTTGTTCCGGTTTATCCGGGTTAGGGAGAAGAAGACCAATGTCCAAGATACCAAAAGAACCAGAGGAAATATTTCCAGGCATCATTGACGATTACACACAGCTTTTTGGCGATGACCTGATTTCGATTATGCTTTACGGGAGCGCGGCAAGTGGTGACTACATCCACGGCAAGTCGGATATTAATTTTTTGATTATGCTTTCCGAAAAGGGAATCGATTCCCTTGACCGGACATTTGACCTCATAGCCAAGTGGAAAAAGCGCAATGTGGCCACCCCTTTGTTTCTAACCGAAGCGTATGTCAGCACATCACTGGATGTTTTTCCGATTGAATATCTGAATTTCCAGAATAGTTATAAGCTCGTTTATGGCAAAGACATCCTGAAGGATCTCTCTTTTGACCGGGAGCTCTTGAGAATGCAATGTGAAAGGGAGGTAAAGGGCAAGTTGCTGCTTTTGAGGGAGGCATTCTTAGAGAGCCAGGGCAAGGGAAAATACCTCCAGCAACTCATAGCCCAGTCCCTGGGGGCATTCGTCGCTATCTCTAACGGGCTCCTTCACCTGAAAGGAAAAGAGCTCCCCCGCCACAAACGAGATGTCATCAGAAACGTTTGCCAGGCCTTCCAGATGGACTCCGACCTTTTTGAAAGACTCCTTGACATCAAAGAAAAAAGGGGCAAGTTAAGCGACCCTGCAATTAGCGAACTATTCAAAAGATATCTAAAAGAGGTACAAAAACTCTGGAAAATCGTAGACACGCTGGAAAAGGGAGGAGATTAAATGACACGAGGACAAAAAACCACGTTAATTGTCATCGGGATTGTTCTGCTGGTCGTCTTGATTCCTTTTGGGTACCTGAAAGGAACTTACAACAGCCTTGTCCGTATGGACGAGCAAGTCAAGGCGGCCTGGGCACAAGTGGAAAACCAACTCCAGCGCCGTTATGATTTAATTCCCAATTATGTGGAAACCGTAAAGGGATATGCCAAGCACGAGAAAGAGGTTCTCCTGAAAGTGACCCAGGCGCGTTCGAGGGTGGCCGGCGCCGGCGCTATCAGTGAAAAGATTGCAGCCAATAACCAACTCTCCTCGGCCCTGGCCCGACTGCTGGTGGTAGTTGAGCGGTATCCTGATCTGAAGGCAAATGTCAATTTTATCCGTCTTCAAGACGAACTGGCAGGGACTGAAAACAGGATTTCAGTGGAACGACGACGTTTCAATGAAATGGTTAGGGTTTATAATACCGAAATTCGGAGCTTTCCAACCAACTTGGTAGCAGGAATATTCGATTTTGAAAAAGCCACCTTCTTTGAAGTGCCAAAAGAGAAACAAGAAGTCCCCAAAGTGAAATTCTAAATGGTGAAATTCTAAATGGAATTCGTTGCCGACCTTCACATCCATTCCTATCTCTCACGGGCAACGGCAAAAAACCTTAATCTGGAACACTTGAATCTGTGGTCCCAGCTGAAAGGGATTACGGTAGTAAGCACTGGAGATTTTACCCATCCTCAGTGGTTTGCAGAGCTATCCCAAAAGCTTGAACCTGCAGAAAGCGGACTCTTTGAATTAAAACCGGAATTTGCAGCCCAAACAGACCACATGGTTCCGTCCGGATGCAAAGGACCGGTCCGCTTTATGCTCGGTGTCGAGATAAGCAGCATCTATAAAAAGGGCGGAAAGACCCGCAAGGTTCACAATGTTGTCTTTATGCCCGATCTTGAGTCGGCAGAAAAATTCAACCAAAGGCTTGGCCGGATCGGCAATATCAGCTCGGATGGAAGGCCGATCCTCGGGCTCGATTCCAGGTCCCTCCTTGAAATTGTGCTTGAAACCTCGGAAGATGCCTTCCTTATACCTGCCCATATCTGGACTCCCTGGTTTTCGGTACTTGGTTCCAAGTCCGGTTTTGACTCACTTGAGGAATGCTTTGACGACCTGACCAGATACATTTTTGCCGTGGAAACCGGTCTTTCCTCAGACCCTGCCATGAACTGGCGGGTCTCATCCCTTGATGGGCTCACCCTGGTCTCCAATTCCGATGCCCATTCTCCTGCCAATCTGGGAAGGGAAGCAAACCTTTTTGACACAGAGCTTTCTTATTTTGCCATTAGAGACGCACTGAAAACCGGTGATCAAAAACATTTTCTGGGAACTCTTGAATACTTTGCAGAGGAGGGAAAGTATCATTTTGACGGCCACCGGAAATGCGGCATGAGACTCTCCCCGCTTGAAACCGCTCAAAACAAAGGGCTCTGTCCTGTTTGCAGCAGGCCGGTCACCATTGGGGTCATGTACCGAGTGGAAGAACTGGCCGATCGCAAAACCGGGGCAAAACCAAAAGGGTCACACCCTTACACAAGCCTCCTTCCGTTAACCGACATATTATCGGAGGTTTTTCAAGTTGGACCAAAGAGCAAGAAGGTAGCCGTTGCCTACCGGGCTCTTCTTGAAAGGATCGGCCCGGAATTCGATATCCTAAGAAAGACCCCCTTAGAAGACTTTGACCGGTACGGCCCCCCCCTTCTCGCCGAGGCAATCAACAGAATGAGAAACAACCAGGTCCGTATTGCCGCAGGATACGACGGAGAGTTTGGCACTATCTCGCTTTTTGAAAAGGAGGAGCGTAGTAAACTCCTCGGGCAACAGAGTCTCCTCAGGACTTTGTCACCCCAACCAGGCTCCCATACTGTTGAATCAAAAATTCCTGCCATTCTTAAACTGGAACCGAAGACAAATTTTATTAGTGAAAAAGATGTAGTTGAACGGGTTCATCTGCCGGATAATCTGAACGACGCCCAGCAAGAGGCGGCGCAACACACAGGGGGGGCTCTTTTGATTGTTGCAGGCCCAGGGACCGGCAAAACCTTCACTCTTGCACATCGCGTTGCCTATTTACTCCAAAAAGGGATCGCCAGACCCGAACAGATTCTCGCCGTTACCTTTACAAACAAGGCCGCCCGGGAGATGGCCGATCGGCTAAGGATAATTCTTGGAGATGCAAATGCAGTAAACAAGATGACTATCAAGACATTCCATGCCCTGGCCCTAGATATCATCTCCCTTGAGGCCCGTGCCCTTGGGATAGAACATGCGGTATCTATATTAAATGTAGGAGACCGCACACGGTTTGTGAAGACGGCCATCCAGAGAACGTACGACGACCTTATTGTCTCAGAACTTGACCCGGATGCAATTTCAGACCTTATTTCTAAAGTCAAACAATACCTGCTTTTGCCGGAAGACGACTTAGCCGGGCCTGTCCCGGAATCCTTGTCGGATAAGTTCCCTTCCATTTATAAGACATATCAAGAAATCCTTGATGAGAACCGCCTCCTTGACTTTGATGACCTGATTCTTAAAACCGTCAGACTTTTTGAGACGGATCAGGCGATTCTGAAAAAATACCGGGAAAAGTATAGCTTCATTTCTGTGGACGAATATCAGGACATCAATTATGCACAGTACCGTCTTATCCGCCTCCTTGCTCCGAAGGGGCATGACATCTGTGTCATAGGCGATCCGGATCAAGCGATATACGGATTCAGAGGAGCCGACGTGCGGTATTTTAACAGGTTTTGTGAGGATTATCCCGGCGCGACAACAATTGCACTTAGGCAGAATTACCGCTCCACGGAAACGATCCTGCGGGCCTCCGGACAGCTCATTGGTGTGGATGATACGAAGAGGACGGAAAAAAGTATCTGGTCAGGCATTCACGGGGACAAGGCCCTTACTGTCACCGAGCTTCCAACGGAAAAGGCAGAGGCCGAGTACATAGTCAAGACCATCGAGCAGGAGGTTGGCGGAATCAGTCACTTTTCCATGGACAGCGGTAGGATTGACCGGCTAAAAGGCAAAAAGGAACGGAGTTTCTCGGATTTTGCCGTGCTTTACCGGATAAAGGAGCAGGGAAAGGCCTTAGAGGAGGCACTTGCACGATCCGGTATCCCGTTTCAGATGGTTGGAAACGAAAAGTTTCAAAACCGGAAGGGAATCATGGAGCTTATTTCCTACCTGAAGACAGGGTGGTCCCTTGCGTGTGATCTTGATGTGGAAAGGATCCTCAATTTTCCTTCACGGGGCATTGGCCAAAGTACTGTTCATGCACTAAGGCAATGGTCTAAATCGAAAGGCGATTCGCTTATGAACGCTCTCGGGCGCTCAGACGAAATCTCCGGGCTCAAGCCAGGCCCTAGAAACAAAGTGAAAAGATTTTCTAAGGATTTGAACCAACTACAAGAGTCTCTGAACGGTATGAATGTGCGCGAGCAAATTTACCATATTCTAAATTCTTTTAGCATCATGGATGCGATGAGTGGTGACAAGGCCTTTGAAAAAGACCTGACAGCCTTTTTGGATCAGTCAGGATACTTTGAGGACCGCTGCGCGGATTTCTTAGCTCATCTCGCCCTTGAGAAGGCTCAGGACCGTTACGACCCCGCTGCGGAAAGGATTTCCCTGATGACCATGCATGCGGCCAAGGGGCTGGAGTTTCCCGTGGTCTTCATCGCCGGTTGTGAAGACGGCCTGACCCCGTACCGTAGAAAGAAAGGTATTCAGGTAGATCTCCTTGAAGAAAGAAGGTTGTTTTATGTGGCCTTAACCCGAGCCCGGGAAAAGATCTACCTGACCCGTGCCAAGCGAAGACTATGCTTTGGTCATAGAACCTTGCAGCACATCTCCCCTTTTGTTGAGGCCGTTGAAGAAGATTTGAAACAATACAGGAAACCCTTCTCAGCAAGACCAGCACTCAAGAAAAAGGATGCACAACTGAGGCTTTTTGAGGCTTGAGATCGGATTGTATTTGAGCTTATATAATTTCGTGTTTTCGTCATTGGCTTGTTGGCTTTTTTATATTCCCGAGTCAATGTCATTAACTTAAGCTCAAAATCTCCCCCCTTTTCTAAAGGGGGGCGGGGGGGATTTCTTTGAAGAGTTTGAAAATCCCCCTAAATC
>DAOUTV010000063.1 GCA_030668505.1 Desulfobacterales bacterium
CTACGAGCCGACTTCGCCATAGTAGCCTCGGCTACGACGGCTGAACGGCTGAATCGGCGTCAATCAGCCGGAGGCTGACAAGACTGCGGGGTTGCTTGTGCGACGTACCACGGTACGCCTCCGTGCAACCCCTTGTTTTCCTTGACCTTGCGGAAAATTGCTCATTTCTGAATTGGAAACATACGCTTGTGCCCATTGAGTTTTTACGATTCATGGATGGGCACTAGTTTGATGTTTCGACGGTTCTATTAATGTAAGGGAATGCTGAATTATGCGCTTAGCGCCACAACATCAACATAATATGTTGTTAGTGTATTTGTTACAGATGCTGGATACTGGATGTACGGAATCAAAAATCTAGAATCATATATTCATTATCCAGCATCAAGAATCCAGGACCCAGCATCAAATCTTTGGCTAAACCTCTGGTACTGATTCACCTTACCAAAAGCAAACATGATGCCAGAGAAAAAGGGGTTGTGCCTTGCAAGTTGTCCCGACTAGTCACGGAAGGTTTGTTGACAGGAACTAGGTGGGTCCGGGAAGCAAAGTGGGCAACAGAAAGGAAGAGTTGGCCCCTATGGTCATACAATGATAAAGGTGATTAAATTTGGACCCGCAATTGATTTTCCGGGGAAAAAAACCTCCAAAAAGAGCGAAATAATTTCCCGAGTTGGGAAATAGATTTCCCATTAATGGGAAGTTCAATACCACTTTGTGCTGAGAATCAAATACACTCAATCCTCGCGACGGAGGTTAAGGCCCTTGATTTTATAAAGGAGCGCTTTATAGCTGATTTGCAGAATTTCGGACGCCCTCTTTCGATTCCAGCCGGTTTCTCTGAGAACTTCACTGATTAGTTTGCCTTCGGCTTCGAAGACGGCTTTCTTCTTGACATCTTTCAAACAGGGAAACTTCTTTTTCGGCGGTGTTTCTATATTGAGTTCGTTGGGCGTTGGGGGCACAGGGTGGGTGGTCAGTTCATGACCATCGATCCGTCTTGTTTCCCTGGCCATTAGTTCTTCTTTTACGGTTGGCCAATCACCTAACAGCATCAAACGTTCCACCGTGTTCTTCAACTCTCGCACGTTGCCGGGCCAGGAATATTGGCGAAGAAAATCCCGCACCTCAGTGCTGAATCCAAAGGGCGGAGTTTCGATCTTTTGGACAAACAGCCCGGCAAAGTGATCAATGAACAAGTCGATGTCTTCGGGCCTTTCCCTTAGAGCAGGAATGAATATGCTGATAATATTTAGTCGGTAGTAAAGGTCTTCCCGGAATAGACGGTCTCTAACGTCCTGTTCAAGGTCGTGGTTGGTGGCAGCCAGAACCCAGCAATTCACCTTCACATCACCCTTTGCGCCCAGGCGAGAAAACTGAAGATCCTGCAAGACGTGAAGCATTTTTGATTGCAGTAAAAGGGGCATATCACCAATTTCATCCAAGAGAATAGTACCGTCCTGGGCCAGCTCGAACTTGCCAGGCTTTGTTTTGTCCGCACCAGTGAAAGCCCCCCTTTCATAGCCAAACAGCTCACTTTCAAGAAGCTGAGTGGGAATGGCGGCACAATTAATCTTGATAAATGGCTTGTCCTTTCGATGAGAGGAAAGGTGGAGGGCCTGGGCTACGAGTTCTTTGCCAACACCACTTTCACCACAAAGGACTACGTTCAAATCGCTATTGGCAATCTGAAGGATCAGCTCCTTAACTCTAAGGATAAGAGGGCTTTTTCCAACAAGAATTCGATCACATACATTCATATTTTCATGCCGGCGGGTGGCCATATCTCTATTCTTTGGGCAAGACAGATTCTATAGCATTTGACAACTCAGCTAAATTAAAAGGCTTTTCCAAATAATAATCAGGTGACCTCTCGGTAGTAAGATTTTTTACCTGTTTGCCGTATCCCGTCATAGCAATAACAGGTAACCCGGGGAACTCTTTGCGGGTAATCTCTAAAAGGCCAAGGCCGCTGATGTCGGGCATGACGATATCTGTAATAAGAACATGGTAGTTTTCAGAGCGCAAAAGTCGTAATGCGTCAAGGCCAGTGGCTGCAGTTGTGACTTGATAATGATATAGTTCCAAGTACTCTTGGATAATCGACAGTAATTTCTCATCGTTATCCACAACCAATATTCTTCGTGACGTCTCTATACTTTGTTCCATGCGTCTCCCCACATTGTTGTAGGCACCAGAGATTCCCAGGGTCCAGTCTAACTGTGTAAATTTATACCACGTTGATGCATTTCGTCAACATATTTTTAACACAGGCATTTTCTTAAAGTAATTTTTTTCCCCAAACATGTAAAATTTTTCCCCAACATTACATACTATGCCTCGTCCAAGACAGCGCTCGGAAGAGGTGGTCCCTTCGGGGCAGATACTATTCAAAATAAAAGTGTAAAGTGCCTAAAGTGAACTAAAGTGCCTAAAGTTAAGGAATGCGCTTTCAGCGCAGCCTGTTTTTAAGACTGACCAGGCCGGCCGACTTCGCCATAGTAGCCTCGGCTACGAGCCGACTTCGCCAAAGCACCGGCTGCGAGCCGACTTCGCCAAAGTAGCCTCGGCTACGACGGCTGAACGGCTGAACGGCTGAACGGCTGAAACGGGGGAGGGTTAGGGTCAATGATGTTGAATTAAGGGGTCGATTCGACAAAAATCCCCCTAAATCCCCCTTTGACAAAGGGGGACTTTCAAGGGCTCCCCCCTTTCCTAAAAGGGCCCGCCCTGGCGCGACATTCGCGTCACCTGGCATCAAGCTGCAAAAGCCGGTCTGGGCCAGGGGGGCCGGGGGGGATTTTGAAGGGCATTAGGTTCATGAATTGATCCTTAATTCAACAGCATTGGGGGTTAGGGTGGGGGTGAAGATGATTTACTGCCCGTACGGCCGAAGGAGGATGCAGAGAGGTTTTTTTCGCGTAGCTCTGATTTGGTACGTGCTTCGTGCATGGCAATTCGGCGAAGTGGTTATCTTGCTCAAAAGTGGCATTTCTTTTCTCAAAGTACGACTTTATTACACAAATTGTTGTATGTGATTGCTTGTGCGATATTAGCTAACTATTTGGAAAATAAAAGAAACTGCACAGATTGCTTAAGTTGGCATGATGTTTTCATATAATTATCCCAAAAAACGGATCTGATTTGTGCTGACGTGTTAGGCGCTTAGCGCCAAAATATAGACAAAAGATTGTCTATGTTATCTAACATGTTGTTTTTGTATTTGTTACTGATGCTGGTTCCTGGATGCTGGATACCGGATAAACCAGAATCAAGAATCAAGGACCATACATCCAGAATCAAGTATCAAGAATGATAATCTCGTAAAAAGTCGTCACTCCGGTGAAAACCGGAGTCCAGAGCCTTTGTAACTATCTGAATAAACTGGATTCCGGCTTTCGCCGGAATGACAGAAAGAGGTGTTTTTCGACTTTTTACGATACCGTCAAGAATCCAGTATCAAGAATCCAGGAACCAGCATCAAATCTTTTGAGGTGTATTTACAAAAGCACATCTGGGAGGGATAAATATGGAGCATAGGCCGCGGGACAACGGAGGGAGACGTTCAAGCATTGATCGAAGGCAATTTTCCTATAGTAGCCACATACCGGAAAGACGAGCCACTGAGGAACAGAGAAGCGGTCTGGATCGCAGAAGCGGTGCGGATCGCAGAGACAGTGTGGATCGCAGAGGGACATTTAAAGTTTAAGAGGTATGCACATGATTTTCTTTAATCGGCTTTTTATAGGCGCAATCCTTATTGATACACCTGAAATGCGGCCCCTCTTTTTTGGTAGTGCGCTGTGTCAGAAAAGGTGCCCCGCAATCGGGGCAAGATTGAGGCACAGGTTTATCCCATATGGCAAAAGTGCAGGTCGGATAACGTGTGCAACCATAAAACAGCTTACCTCGTTTTGATCTTCTCTCAACAATCTCCCCATCGCATCCTTTCTCAGGACACTTGACACCGGTTGGCTCGGGCTGAAGGCGGACGGATTTTGTGTTCAGAGAGCGGGTGTTCTTACAGGCCGGGTAGGTCGAGCAGCCAAGGAATTGGCCAAAACGCCCCTGTTTTTGAACCATTGGATTTCCGCATTTTTCGCATATTTCATTAGTAGGCTGTTCTGCGACTGGTTGATCAATCTCAATCTGCCCCTTTTCATTGCGGGTGTAATTGCATGTAAAGTTGCAATCAGGGTAGCCTGAACAGGCGAGAAAAGGTCCATTCCTTCCAACCTTGATTCTGAGGGATTGACCACATTTCGGGCAGGTTAGATCAACTGCCAAACCATTGCCTTTGACACTGTGCATCTCCTTTGCAGCCTTCTCCAGGTCCTTTTTGAATGTGTCATAAAAACTTTCCAGCATAGCAACCGCATCGATTTCGCCTTCCTCGATTCTATCAAGATTGTCCTCCATTCGCGCGGTAAAATCTACATTTAGGATGTCCGGAAAACTCTCCGTCAAGAGATCGTTGACAATAAAACCGAGTTCGCTTGGTCTGAAAAACCCTTTATTCATGTCAACGTATCCCTTTTCTCTAATGGTAGTCAGAATTGTTGCATAGGTACTCGGTCTTCCGACACCGTTTTCTTCCAGCTCTTTGACAAGCGATGCTTCTGAAAACCGTGGGGGTGGTTGAGTAAAATGCTGTTTAGGTTCCAGTTGATGGCATTTTAGGGACATTCCTTCAGACAGTGGTGGCAGTATGTCCTTGACGGTTAATTGATTTTGGCTCTCATTAGAGGAGGTATACAGGGCCGTAAAGCCGGGAAAACGCATCACCGAACCAGAGGCCTGAAAAATGTAGGGTCCCGCCGAGATGGTCACCGATGTTCGATCAAGAAGGGCTGGTTTCATCTGGCAGGCCACGAAACGCTGCCAGATTAACTCGTAGAGAGCCAACTGATCCTTGGAAAAAAACTGGGCGACATCTTTTGGCTTACGAAAGACCGATGTCGGGCGTATAGCCTCATGGGCGTCTTGCACCTTCTTTTTGTTTTTAAAGACGCTGGGTTTAGTTGGCAGGTATTCTTGGCCAAAATGCTCCTCTATAAGCTGTCGGGCTTCATCGATAGCCTCCTGAGCGATACGGGTAGAATCTGTGCGCATATAAGTAATAAGGCCTACTGGTTCTCCAGGGCCGAGTTCGAGTCCTTCGTAAAGCTGCTGGGCGACTATCATGGTCTTCTTGGCAGAAAATCCTAGTTTTCGAATTGCATCCTGCTGGAGTTTGCTGGTGGTAAAGGGCGGGAGTGGATTTCTTTTCTGGGTCTTATGGACAACCTTTTGTACACTGAAACTGGCCTTTGCAAGATCCTTGAGGATGGACTGAGATGTTTTTTTATCTGGAATTCGAAGCTTCTTGTTATGTTTTTTGATAAGCTTGGCAAAAAAAGGCGGAGGGGAATCGCCTTCAAGCTGTGCGGTGAGGCTCCAATACTCTTCAGGTAGAAATGCGTGAATTTTCCTTTCACGGTCACATATCATGCAGACTGCTACCGACTGAACACGACCTGCGCTTAAGCCACGCAGAACCTTTTGCCACAGGATAGGCGAAATCTGATATCCCACGAGACGATCCAGGATCCTCCTGGCCTGCTGCGACTCAAACTTGTGCTTGTCAAGCTGTTGAGGGGAGGCCATTGCAGCGCGTATGGCGTTTTGCGTCAGCTCATGAAATAGCACACGATGAAATCTTCGTCCCTTTTTTTTGAGGACCTCGGCTGTGTGCCATGCTATGGCCTCACCTTCCCGGTCCGGGTCTGGTGCCAGGTAGATATCGTTCAGGTTGGCAGCTGCCTTTTTTAGGGTACGAATAACCTTTTCTTTACCTATTACGGTTGTGTATTGGGGCCTGAATCCGTGTTCTATGGAAACACCTAGTTCCTTGACCGGCAGATCTTTGATGTGGCCAACGGTAGCGGCTATTTCAAAATCATCGCCAAGGTATTTCTTCAGTGTTCTTATTTTTGTGGGCGACTCAACAACAACAAGTGATTTGCTCAAGGGGTATCCTTTCTATAGTGTTGTGGATTCATTTCCATAGTTCCAAGATTCGTATTTTTTCTGGCAGAAAATATGTTGCCATGTTCAACAAGAAGTGAGCTAAAGTGTCTAAAGTGAGCTAAAGCCCGCCCTGGTGCGACTCATTCATATATTGTGATCCGGGCCATGCATCATTACAAACCTGATTTTTTGAGTATAAAGTATTGGTGATCGGTCTGGGCCAGGGTTAATGTGCACGCCTTTTCAGCCGTTCAGCCGTTCAGCCGTCGTAGCCGAGGCTACTATGGCGAAGTCGGCTCGCAGCCAGTGCTTTGGCGAAGTCGGCTCGTAGCCAAGGCTACTATGGCGAAGTCGGCCGGCCTGGTCAGTCTTAAAAACAGGTTGCGCTGAAAGCGCACTCCTTAACTTTAGGCACTTTAGCTCACCCTGGCCCAGACCGGGATTGTAGGCTTAGCAGATTAATCTAATCAAGTAGCGCCAGGGCGGGCTTTAGGCATTTTAGGCACTTTTTTTGATTCCGGCTTGTACGGATCAAGGTTCACATCTAGCAAAAAACTTGCCAGGGCTTTGCGTCACCACGTCCTTTAATTCCAGATGTAACAGGATGCTTGAGACCTGTGCTGCTGAAAGTGATAGGCGTCGGACCAGCTTATCAATGTGTACTGGATAAGGGCTCAGTTCGTCTATGACCATTTTTTCTTCCTTTGTCAGTGATATGGTCGGCTCATGCTTGGTAGCTACAGATGGTATCGGCCGGTCGATGTTCAACTCTTCAATTATGTCATCCACATGCTCCACGAGTTTTGCACCCTCCTTGATCAAGCGATGGGTGCCCATACTCTTAAAGGAGGTAATACTGCCCGGCACGGCAAATACCTCACGACCCTGCTCGGTTGCTAGACGCGCTGTGATGAGACTGCCACTTTTGTGGGTGGCTTCAACAATGACTGTGCCTAAGGCGAGACCACTGATAATCCGGTTTCGTATGGGGAAGTTGTGAGCTTCGGGCGGAGTTAAATACCGGAATTCGGAAATGACTGCCCCGTTTTCGGCAATCCGAGAAAACAGGCTCTTGTTTTCAGCCGGGTATACAGTACCCAGGCCGCATCCCAACACGGCAATCGTTTTGCCTCCTGCAGCCAGTGCCCCTATGTGGGCAGCAGAGTCAATGCCGCGTGCCATTCCGCTCACCACGGTAAACCCACGTCGGGCCAGACCACCACTCAGACTTTCGGTAGCTTTGTGGCCATAAGATGTCGCATTTCGGGACCCCACAATTGCAATATTCAGACTATCCGAGTGAAGTCTGCCATAGACATAAAGCAGAGGAGGGGGATCGTGTATATGGCGCAATAGGGTAGGGTAGTCAGGATCTGAAAAGGTGATGATGCCAACGGAATTCTTCTGAGTAAGGTCCAGATCCTCTTGAACCTCCTTGGGAATTTTGTAGCTTTTAATGACAGATGCCAGACGATGATTAACCCCTTCTACCTCCAAAAGTTTTTCTCTTGAGGCCGAGAAAACCTTTTCGGGCTCCCCAAAGTGCTGAATAAGGTTCAGAAAGAGGCGGTTACCCACACCTGGAACGGTTTTGAGTCCGAGCCATTGAATGAGCGCTTCCACGGGTCTGTGGAATTCTTTCTTTGATGCTGTTCCCTTCATGCTTGATGCAGGATAATATATGTTAGTTTTTGACATTTAATATTAGAAGCCATTTCAAAACCCCATCTATCGCCCGATGGCTGTGTTGAGGGCCTCTTCAAAATGCTCACATACTCCCGTGTATGCTGCGCTTTATCATCGGCCCCCGCCTTGCCCTCGAACGCGATCTGAGGTTTTGAAACAGCTTCTAGTAAGAG
>DAOUTV010000018.1 GCA_030668505.1 Desulfobacterales bacterium
AAAGCCGGAATCCAGTCAGAACGATCTGGAATATGGCTATTTTAGTTCATGGTCATAGCTCGACTTCTGGATGCCGGATCAAGTCCGGCATGACAGAATCCAGAATTTGGTGTCAACGGTAAGTGTCGTTGTAGGGTTAATATTGATCGACATTTCAGGAGAGCTGTAAAAAAGGCTTCCACAAAGAAAGCCACAGCAAAGAAGAGAGCCGCAAAAACCGACAGTCACTGATCAAGTTTTGAACATTATCAAGAGATCAACAAAAGGGGGTGACGTTTCCACCTTGGCAAAAAAGATTGGAGTTGAGGATAAGAAGATCAGAAATATCGTTTATAAGGCATGTAAATCAGGCAGAATCAAAAGAGCAAGTAGGAGGATTTATATCAGGGTGTTTTTTCTCAAGGGTTCGCAAACTTCTTGGCCAGGTCACTGTCAATGACATAGATGCAGACTTCTTTTGCGCCCTTCTCAGTATAATTGTACTTTTTGCAAAGGTTTTTTACCAGGTAGGTAACGTCATCCCTGATCTTTTTGTCGTAGGTCTTGAAGTCCTCCTCGTCGTAGTCCTTGATGGCACGCCGGAAGTTTTCGTTTTCAAGAAAGGGATCCAGCACCTTTTCCTTCAGGTTGTACACGTATCGATCACGCAAGGATTCATAAATCTTTGTCTCTGTAATGGGTTTTCCGTCAACCATCATTTCCTGAGTTAATGTCTTGGACGTATATTCCTTTTGGGTGTCTTGCCGGAATGTTAAGCGTTTATTTTTTTCTGCCTTTGCACCAAGTAAGTAAGCCTCAATGCTCTCAAGAAATTCTTCGGTAATTTCCAGCCTTTCACCGGTGAACTTGCAGGTTTCGACACAACCTATCTCGAAGTTAATGGCAAACAGGTAATTTTGTATTTCCTGAGCAATCTGTTCTTCATTGTAGTAGTAGAGGGATTCTTTGACTTCCTGCAAAACCGTGTAGTCATACATGCGAAGTAATGACTCTAGAAACCCTTTAGGTATTGATTCGCTGAGGTCTTTGCGGATTCTAGTGAAAAAGTTATTCAAAACGGACATGTTGATGGGCTTATTTTCCTTGGCATAACTAGAGTAAAACTCATTAAATATTTTAATGGAATCGCGTCCGGAGATGCCGTGCTCCCCTTCGGTCTCCGATTCAGCAATGATTTTTCGTCGCCGTTTTGCATTTAATCTTTTTCTGTCTTCTTCTGTAAGCCATGGGGGGATATGTCCAGTGTAAATTTCCATCTTAAGGAGTTGAAGGTTCTCATCGCAATAAAGCTTGTATTTCTCAGCCTTACCGATCCATTCCAGCAAGGATTCAGACTTTGTGTTAAGCCTAGTAGATATAATGACCCTGGCAAAATTATGCAGAACTCTGGGAAGAAAACTCGCATCAATGTGCTTTCCGAAAATATTTCGGTATATCTCCACCTCTGTTCTCAGATCCATAACATAAGGGATATTGATATATTGAATACGGTCTGAAAAGGATTGGAAACTTGCAATATTTTTCTTGTCTTCTGGATTCATGACGGCCAAAAGGAGTGAATTGACGTTTTCCTCGATATCCTCCACCTTGTGTATGCCCTCACTGATGATATTATGAAGCTCGATCAAACGTTCTTTATTGTGAGACTTGATGTCCATAAGGGCATATATCCCGTTATTGGTCTTCGCATATCGGGAAAAAATATATCTAACCTGGTTGCCGTTGCTCAATAGGGCGTTTACCCGCTTTTGAATCATGGGATTGCTTAAGACATTGTGACGCAAGGGTCTGTCCCCAGGGTTGAAAACGCTGATGCCTTCACCAAGTCGCCTGTTGAACCGGTAGGGTCGCGCATACAGCATTTCAAAGACCTTCTGCGGACTCGTCAGTTTTTTCAAAAGGGTCTCATACAATGAACTGCATATGGTACAGGGGTTATCACTGAATACCCACTCGTATTCTTTTTCGGTAAAAAGCTTCCACTTGAATTCATCGTTTTTAAGTAGATCGTCGAAAAACATACGACGGTGAGGTTTGGGGATCATCAATAAGGGATTATCGTGACAGGGGCAGGGAACTTCTACATAATCGCGGGTTGAGTAAGTTTCCTCAACATAATCGCCGGTTGAATGCGGGATATTTTTTTCTTTATTGAATTGATTAGCATTTTGTGGGGCATTATTCAGCAATTGAGACAATTTGTCAAGCAAAGGCATGGCCTCATGTTCCGGAAGACTGCCCAATATTTTCCGATCAAATCTCCAAACCGTCTCAAAACGCGAGCCATCTTCCGTGTTGGCATATTCTTGAAATTTTTTTAGAAGGTTATTCAGGAATGTGCTCTTCCCACAGCCGGGAGGGCCTTCAAAAATATAGATCTTATTTTGCTGTGCACCTATCTTTAGGGCTTCAATGAGATTTATCAACCTATTGGCAAAGAGTCTGTCTGCGAAAAATGGGTGGTCTGAGCCTTGAACAAAAAGCTTGGTGCAATCATAGTCCAGGAAATGAATCGACTCTGGATCATCCGGGTATTCATCAATGCCTTCCTCCACATAGGCCCTAATCATGTCATGAAACACCTGAAAAATATTGCGGACTACTGTCTGGGGTTTAGCGGCGAGCACCTTGAGAAATTCCTCAAAGGGTATGGAGGTTTGTTGATCCAACTGGCTCAAGCGTTGGTTGAGATAGTGCATTGCCTTTTTTATCTTGTCGTCGGCCATATCTTTTATTGATATCTCACATATTCAAAGCAGTTGTCGATTTGTTCCATGAACATTAAGTGTTGGTGTTCTCCATTGTTCCTATTGAGGCTAAGCCTCAAAGTTAAAAGCAGGAGTCATTAAGTGGCAGGCTATCTTTTCATTCTCTATACTGATGAAATATTTCTTTTGGAAAGCTTTCGATTTTCCATGGTATATAAAACGCGCTGCCATTTTATTTCTGGTTCTTTTTTCTCTTCTTTAGTCGGAGTCGAAGAACCGGTAACGGAAGCGACCTCACTCGTTTCCAGCTGAACAGGACCGCCCCAGAGATATTCAATTCCCATCATAGTATTTGCGATAAATTCCTTCACCAGAGGCTTTTCCTCAAAGCGATGCACGAGATAGAGGGTTTTGTTCTTTCCTTTTTCAGGTTCGACTTCTATATGAGGCGGATGATACAGGGTGTCCAACAGCATTTTGCGATAGTCTTCCGCTTTCCGGCTCTTTACATAGAACTCCCAAACCATCTTAGCTTTGTTCAATCTTCTGCCCGCTACAAACAGTTTGTTGCGGGTAATAAAATCTTGGTCAACAAAGGTGTTGACAAACAGAAAATCACTAAGGTTTTCGCGGACTTTAAATATAAAGTTCTGCCCCTGCCCTGTTCCTGCGTCAAATTTATCCCTTTTGTAGGCATCCAGAAGCCGTCTAAATTCAATGGAGTATTTTCCTTTATTAGCGATTTCCTCAATGTAGTAAAAAAGATGCATCCCAAGTGCATAGGGATTTAGTCCCACGCGAGGCAATGATGCAACACCTGCATGGGTCCGAGCAAAGTCCACCTCGTGTCCTTTGATACGTTCATCTTGGAGGAAAAGCTTTTCGTGCCAGTAACTGGCCCACCCTTCATTCATAATTTTAGTTCTGATTTGTGGTTGAAAGAACACGGATGTCTTGCGAACTACCTGCATAACCGGTTTCATCCACTCGTTTTCATCTTTTTTCAAAAAATCAGAATGCTCCATCAGATATTGAATCAAGTCGATTTCATGTTTGGGTTTTTCCTGGAGGCTTTTTTTAAAAATTGCGTCAAATTCAGGATATTTCCTGCGCACATCCGAAAAAAAAGATCTTTCCCCCCGCTCTACATCTTTTTTTACGCAGTCATTATATCTTTCTATTTCTTTAATATAATCATGGATCTTCACCTTCTTGATAGACTGCAAGAACACATCGAAGTAGAAATCCAACCTTTTTGACAGGTTTGTCACCGGGGGGCGATTCAGGCGTGAGAGTTCGTCGTGGTAACCTGCGAGGTTATCGATTCCACGGGTAAATTCAATAACGTAATCTACCCATCTTCCCTTTTCCGACCTGAGTTTGGCGATCATGCGTTTATCAGATAGGGCCTGGCCGGTGAAATCATAGTCCCAGGTATGACGGAAGTACAAATTGTTCTGAAAAAAATCAATGTGCGCTAAAACGTGGTAGAAAATCAGCACATTCAACCAGTCCGGGTTGTTGTCATTGTAGAAAGAGATGGCCGGGCGGGTGTTGATGACGGTTTCATATGGGTTACTCGGGTAAAGCTCGTACCTGCCTTTTTCTTTTAGGACCTCCACATCGTGGACCCAGTAATCGTAAAGCGTTGGGATCATCAATTTTGGCGATAGTTCCAGCAGGTCCCGGTTGGTTACTATATACTCCAGGGTCTCATCCTGAAAACGCAGACCAGCATTTAGTGCTCTCTCCTTGCAGCCCTCCATGATTTTTTTGGTATGCTGATCGATCAATTCCATTGTATTCACCTTAGCTCACAGCTGATAGCTCTAACAAGGCGCTTCCTTCTGCTATTAACTAGTTTCCATCCATAAATGGCCCTTTTCCGCAATCTCGGCGTCAAACTGCGGGGTTGCTTGTGCGACGTACCTCGGTACGCCTCCGCACAACCCCTTGCTTTCCTTGACCTTGCGGAAAATTGCTCATTTCTGAATTGGAAACTTACGCTTGTGCCCATTGAGTTTTTACGATTCATGGATGGGCACTAACTATCACCTATCAGCTAATAAGTTTCTTTATTCCTTCAATCAGGCGCGGTTCATCCGCATCTTCCTGTACGACATCAAGGCGGAGCAGGTCCGGCTTTTCAGTCAGCAGCTTTGAAGCTTCAAGGTATTTTTCAACTTCAGTCTTGGTGCTTGATCCGGATGAGCGCTGGGCGACGGTAATCCCCATCCTGTTGGCATAGGTCAGCATTTTTTTTAACTCCGGAATAGCTTCCTTTCCGTCCGTATCCCAATCGTCGCCGTCGGTACCATGGAAAACATAAATATTGTAATCCCTGACCAGGTTTTCCTTGTTTACAATTTCGTTAACGAGCCGGTAGGAAGTAAATACCTTTGTGCCGCCCGCAACTTTTGAGTTGTAATATGTATAGAAGTCTGGAACCTCTTTTGCCTCGGTGTCATGAAGGACAAAACGGGTTTCCACCTGCATGGCATACTGGTACAAAAGCCAGCTGTAAATCAATACGTGCTGAGCCACCACAAGTTCAGTCGGTTTGCCGGCCATGGAGCCGGAGTAGTCTCTTAGGAAAAAGACCATAGCCTGGGACTCATAGTCCATTTCGCGGGAGAGGACCCTGAAAATTCTGTCGTGGGGTGATATCAGGAAGCGGGTCGGATCAATATCGTTTATGTCGGGTAGGTTCCCGAGGGTGATATTGGTCTCAACGATTTTTCGCAGCGTTGCCTTTTTGTCGAGAAACTGGCCAAACCCCCGATGCTTGTCGGTCAGGTCATATGTATACCGGGTGAGAGATCGTTTTTTACCTTTGTCTTTTATGTTGGGCAGTTCAAACTTTTCTGTTAGAATTTTACCTAGATCATAGGCGCTCGATTCCATTTCGTGCGGGGCACCTTCTCCCCCTCCGGGACCTTCTCCTGATCCCTCCGGATCCCGGACCGGCTGTTCACCGATGACTTCTCCTTCTTCACCTTCCCCTGTACCTCCCGATTGTCCACCTTCTTCTGGAGGCATGAGCGACGAGTCATGGATAAATTTTTCTTCCACAGTGGAGGGAATGACTACAACCTTATCCTTGCCTCCTCTCCCCGGCTTGATTAACCGGCCAACATTTATCTTTCTCGGGAACCCATCTTCCTTCCTCTTCTTGTCCCGTTCCAGTAGTTCGTCTATAGAGTGAAGAGTGAGACTATAAGTGCTTTGAAGTGCAGTTATGTGCTGCAGTGTAAAAAGATCATTGTATGAATAAATACTATCGGAAGCATGGGGGAATGTTTCGATTCCGGGCCCCACACTATTCTGTGACGCATCAGGCAGATCATGGAGACGCTCATCATACAACTCGGAGAGGATCCTCTGATCCTGCTCAGGAGTAAGACCTCTTTCCTTAAGCTTGTTATAAAGTCTTAAGCGCTTATGGTCCATATCGATTGTTCCCAGTTATAAAATAGGTGTGCGGTTCTAACTATTTTTCATCCTCCTGGGTACAGAAATACTCGATAGTCTTTTGCGCACATGTTTTGCAGTAGTTGAGCTTGTTCAACATGGTATCGACCATGCGATCGTACAATTTTTGATTTTCCTCATTGGTACGATTGGCCAGGGCTCCAATTAGGCTGCCAGCTCCGGCAATATCTGATTTGAGACGAACGTCGGTGACCGCCTTGACCAGCTCCAGATTGTCCATGAAATCGTAATCGGGTTCTACAGAAATCTTTTGGCCGTATATTTTTCGAATGGAAGTTCTAAATGTCTGGCGCTGTTCTTCGGTCTTAAGCCCCAGCCTTTCTTCAACGCTCTTGATGTATCGTTCATCGATCTTTAAGGCCCTTAGTTCTCCGGTCTGCGGGTCTTTATATTTCCACATCATATCAGGCCCCAGGTTTTCGGCGTCGATTCCAATGATCATGTTTACGTAGTTCATAACGTCTTTACGAATGGCAAAGGGCTCATCCATGTAAGCGTTGAACATCTCGGTCATAATTCTTTCTCGGTAAAGTCCCTTTGCTGTTTTAAGATCTTCCAGGTACTTGGTTCTGTCGTTGGCATCCGTCACGTAGTCCAAGATTACCCGTTCAATTGCCTTGTAGATATCATAGGCAAACATGCACCGGCCTTCATTTGTCTCAGAGCTTTCGATCTGAAGCTGGATGGCCCTTCCAAGATTTCGCTGGCCAAGACCCTTTTGGCCAAAACGATTTATGATCTCCGGATCCTGGTTGAGCATGTCAATGACTTCGGCCAGTGTCTTTATGCTTTTCTCTCCAGCCACTTCACCTGCAGCCAGTTTCATTGTTTCAACGGGCGTCAGCTTTTCGGAACGGGGGAGGCGTGACAGAACTACTGCAATCGATGCCGAGTAATTCAGATTGGGGTCCTGGTGCAGGTATTCCTGGGTAAGGGTGGTTCTGCTTTCGCTTCCTATGGCATATGCAGTGAGATCTTTCTGCAGTTTGTAATTCGTATTGTGCGAAACGTAGCAGATCCGGCACCTGTCCACAATGGGTGCTTCTTCCTTTTCAGCGAGAAACCGATGAAATTCCGAGTTGTTGCTTGTCGCAATGATCAAAGTGTCCATGGGCCACTTGTAGCCGTCGATTTCAATGGCTCGGTTTTGGATGACGCCAAGGTATACCTGAACCAGGTCTTTCTTATTCTTGAATATCTCGTCGCTGAAGTGGATACCGCCGCCTGCAACGCGTGCCAGTGCGCCACGCCTTAAGTCAAAACGATACGGGTTGTTTGTATCGGTGATGTGAAGCAACCGCTGGATAGACTCTTCTCCCAGCAAATCGACGGCTGAAGATGTGATTTTGTCTTTTGCCGGGTATTTTCCTGTTATAGTCCCCATGCTTTCTATTAGCGGTACAGGGATAATCTCAACAAATTCAAGCATTTTGTTAATGTCGCCGCCTGTAAAATTTCGTATATCGTTCCATATGTAGCTGCTGCAAGCACCCAATGGGCGATAGTTCTCATAAAGTTTTTCAATTTCATTGTCCGCAAACCCGATCTGTTTGGCCAGAAAGGTTTTACTCTCATCATGATTTTCAAACAGGCTCATGGCCAAGATCATGGGGTCTTCGTACGTTTGAGATTCAATTGTAGTAATTCTCCCATAATTGCCAAACTTATCTATGTTGCGGAACTTGAAGGTGTACTTGCGGTTTTTTTCCTGGGTCAGGAAACTACGATATCTGTCGGAAAGAAATTCAACAAGGAAAGTTTTGCCGTTTCCCGGCTCTCCGACGAGTACAAAGGCCATTTCTTTGGATGACCCTTTTTCGGCTGCATCCTTGACATAAGAGACAAAACTGTTGATTTCGTCGTACATGCTAATGATATGCTTCTTGCCGGTACGAAAAATACTGAAATCGTATGTTGTTTTGCCGTTCACGACGACCTTTTCAATTTTACTTTGCAAGATCATCCTGGTCACTGCTTGAAAGGCGTTTTCAAACCTTCGTTTATCTTCTTTAACGGCAGTCAGATGATGATGAAGCGTATTATCATTCGAGTTAGCCATGGGACCTCCCATTTTAAGTTGGTTAATGGAATATGCTAGAGAATTCCCCTGTTTTAACTATCCGATCAATCTATTTTCACACTAAATATACTATATCGCCGGGCACAATGCAACTGGTTGAAAATTGTAAAAACGTTATTTTCGGACAGCTTTTTTAAGGCTGGCCATTATCTTTGCTAGGGAGAACAGGCCGATCCATGATCATAGATCGCTGCCCTATTTTGCTGCAAAAAGTGGGCCGAAGCCGATTTGGAAACATGGCACTTTTATTATAAAATAAGCACTCCTGGCCTATCTGGCCAGGCTTTCAGCTCATTCAATCCTGTCAACCCTCGCTTGTCCGCCTTGGTTGCTGTAACAAACCCTTTTCCCTGGTCTGATTGTTTATATCTTCAAAGTTCGTAACACCTTACGTATTTGGGAAAAGGGCTGATTTGCGAACAACATGGATAAATTCTGAAATCTGGTTATTAGTCTTTTTCAATACCCCGCTGCTTGCCGCGGGGTTACCACATAGTTCCCTCTCCCCTGGTGGGAGAGGGATAGGGTGAGGGGGTATACCTGGTAGTTCCTTGTGATACCCCGCTGCTTGCCGCGGGGTAGTTCATTAGAAAAACCCAAGTAAAGTTTTTTGTATCAATTCAGCCTGTTGAGGGATAGAGCCTTGTGGGCATACAGGTGATCCGATTTCAAAAATATAAACCCTACCTCGGACAAGTCGAAACCAAAAAAATTTATCACGAAAACACGAAAGTACGAAAACACAAAAAGAAGCAATTTCAGATACTAAAACCAAATGTCGAGTCAAATCCCAATGACAAATTGCCAAAGTTTCTCACATTGAATTTTCGGCGCATTGCATATATTTGTGCTTTGGTCTTTTTCGTTCTTTTTCTCTTTCGTGCTTTCGTCGTTTCGTGCTTTCGTGATTATTTTTTAAATTTTGTGCTGCCGCCCTCAAACAGGTACAATTTTTTGACGCTATGCCAAGTACTATTGACAAAAATTGCTAAAATGGAGTCGTCAAATGGTATCGAAACAGATTTTAAGTTTGACCGTGTCATAGCAAAATTTTTGGACCTGTGCGGTTACTTGAAAAATCCCCCTAAATCCCCCTTTAATAAAGGGGGACTTTTAGCCAAAAGTGGTTTCCCCCCTTTGAAAAAGGGGGGTTAGGGGGGATTTAGATGGTATTGATAAGACGACGAATCCACTAACCGCACAGGTCCAAATTTTTAGCGAAACCACAGTGCTCCGGAAACGTAGAAGATGGAGTGAATATCTAATACTTGACTACCGGCGAGGCAGGTTTTTTCAAGGATTCTGTAGGGTAACCATCTGTTGAGGGCAGAATGGACAGAATAAAGATGAGAACAGACAAAAAAGCCCCCGACATGTGTGTCTGACACGTCAGGGGGGCTTTCCTTTTTTCTGGCTCTGTGGTACTCAGAACTGGACTGTCAAGAGGTAATAACTGAAAAAATTGAAACCTTCAATCCAGAATCCGGAATCCAGCATCATCGAACATCCTGACTGCTTTGGTCAGCTGGATACGGTTTTTCCTGTTGGTGAGGAGGGGCTGCGCACAAGCCCTCCAGAATGCATGAAGTGCTCTCATGCTAAAGCTTGTCTGCAGACAGCCATGCGCGGCCCCGAAGGGCTGAAGCTACAGGAAGAAAAGGTGGATCAGGCATATAAATGCGGCCTGATAGGAAAGCTCGAACGCTGGTCCAAAAAAAAGCTTATCAGGCAGGAGATAGAAGCTATGACTTCGATGAAACAACCAAAACACAGGGACTCTTAAATTGCGGATTGAGCAGAGGATTGTTCATTCTTCGGCATCTCTGTCTTTAAATATAAAGGTATTTCTCTCTCCCCTTTGACCAGGCTATAGTTTGAATTAAATAGTTGATCAGGGAATTCATCAATTATTTTGTATGCAATTCTATGGCCTTTAGTAAATCTGTTTGGTTCTACAAATTTGTATCCCATTCTTGATAGCCAATCTTCGGGGGCAAATTCCTTTCCCTTTTTCAGGAAAGCCTTGAATGAAATCAAATCTCTTGAGGGATCATTCCTTGGACCTTTAATAGTATGTCCCTCATTGAGCAATTTTTCCAGATAATCAAAACTACTTATTGGTCCAATACACTTGTTATCGGTCATCTTGTCACCTTCTATTTTTGATGGTCTCGTAAAAAGCCTATTTTCCTCACTCCGTGAGCATTTTGGGCGCACTCAAGATGTTCAGCTAAAATGCTATAAAACTCGGGCTAACGCCCTCAAACAGTTAGCATTTCTTAACGCTGAACATATTGAGTGCTTTTTTCCCAAAATGCTCAATGTCATTCGCAAAAGACTTTTTACGATTTCATCTATTTTTTATGCGGTTCCATGCTGCATATTTATCTCTTTTTGATAGACAAACCAAGCAATATTTGGCCTTTAAATAAACATTTTCGGGCGCTTTTACAATAAACTGGGGACATTAAGCAATATCCGGTGATGCTTTCCACTTGACCCACAAAGCCCCCTCTCCTATACTCCGTTTGTGAAAAGGCGCGTCCTTATCACTAAAGTCTTCCTGGTTTGGCTTCATCTCTTTTTGTAGCAGGACCACTATGTCGGATACTGATTTGAAAAAACTGATCGCTAAGTTTTGGTCTGCTTTCCTGGGCCACAAGGACGCTATAGACAAGATTGACCTGACACAGCAATTTGAAGCCCCTTCTGGCGAGTTAGTCAAAATCAATGCCGCCATGCTGATATGTCTTTGTGGGAAAGGGCACCGGTTGTTTCAAAGAGCCAGGGACTACTTGGAGGCGCCAGACGCTATGTCCAGCGAGGAAAAGGAGACCTATCTGAAATTCTATGAAATCATCCAAGAAGAAACCATAAGACGGCTCAAGTCAGATGGTGCGGTGGTGAAGCAGCTACAATACGTGATCCAGGCCGGGGACCCGGACCGGTTGAAGGCGGCCAGATTGGAGATCTTTAACCCCTTGGCCGCTAAGGCTCTGTCCCAGTTTGATGCACAGGACATAGTAAAGGATATTCAGGGGCAGAATAGGCTAAGATTGATCGCAAGCAATGAGAATTTTATCGCTAACCCTATAGAAGAACTTATCTTTACTACCAACGTGCTGGTCACACCACCAAGAAGTGAATCGCTTATTCCCGAGGGACTTCCAGGATGGGCAGAAAAGAGCCTTAAGTCCGCCATGGGATTGCCGGTTGACTGGTACTTTGATCACCCTATGGAGATGGCGACCACTGAGGATGCGGTACATGCCAGCGAGTTTATTCACTGTTTGAGAAGACTGGAGGAGAGCTTCCGCGCAGAGATTGAGATAGAGAAAGCTGCATGGAAGGATCATATAAAAGAGGGCGACAAGGTTCCTCTATATATTTCCATAAGTCCCACTCATGGAGGGAAGAACCTTGGCAGAGTCGCCAGAGAAGTGCTGAAATGTCAATATGCTGCTGCTGTCAAGAGCGGTATCCTCCCGGAACTCGAAATTGTAGAGCCATACCTGTACAGCCAAATCGATGTGAAGCGTCTTGTCAAGGATGTCTTGGCCCCGGCTGCCAAACACTATTTTCCGGAGATATCGGATAAGGAAATAGAAGGCTATCTCTCCTTTTTGGGTGTCGAGGGATACTATGCAATGCATTACAATTTTCTCAAGGCCTTTGGCTCTCTGGCCAAGTTCATGAAGCCCCGGGTCAAAGCTGTAATAAAGATCGACACAGACCAGAGCTTTCCAGCCGAGCGATTCTACCGTGAAACGGGGTGGTGCTGGCTGGAGTCCTTTACGCTCCCGATCCTGGGTGCCCTTGCCCGGGATCAGAACGAACGTGACATATATCTGGGTTGTTTTGCGGGAAGCCTAACCAATCGGGATGAACTGATTAGAAAAGATGATCTATTCCTTCCTGACATTTCCATTCCTGATGCCCCTGAGAGTATTCCGGAAGGAGAAGCCGGCGTGTTCTATCAAGGGCTACTCCAGTCCCTAATTACTCGGGGGGAGGCATTTCCTCCGGAAGTTCAGTGGAGAGCACTGAAGATACTCAGTGAATATCCCTACATGCGCACCTTTGTTACTGGCGGCACTACAGGGTTCTTGATTGAGGCGTTGGAACGGTATGCCCCTTTTGTGGACACCCACGTTCACCGGGCCGAGGACCAGGCTTTTCTCCTGTCAGTTCTTTTTGACCAATACGATGGAAATCTCCTCAGGTATGTCTATTTCCCCGGCCTGCACATGATTCATGAAAAAGAATCCTTTGCTTCCGAGTCGATCAAGATAGCAGAGCCTTATAAGAAGATATATGACTTGGAGAGAATATGGAATTTTTCTCACTTAGCCCGAGCGCTTTGCGAAATTAAGGGATGGGATTTTAAAGATGTGAGAAAGACTCTTAACTTTTTTACTGCATCATTCATTCAGCCTTTCCCGGGGATGTTAGCTCTCACACGTTTTGTCTTGTCTGTAGCAGGGAAAGGGGGAAAAAACACAGAGGACATTATCTATCAAAAAGAGGGGCTAAGACGGTTAAGTAAGATAGCATTTTCTCAAGAGCTATATTATCGAGAGACTAGAACCAGGGTAGCCAAACAGATAAAGGCCTGGCGTTTCTATTATGATTTGATGATAAGGCTTCGGGAGAGTGCAAAAAAAGGGGACCCCTTTGCCCTGGCACTTAAGAAAAAGGCGATTGAAATTAATAACAATTGTAAATTGATCCACTAAGCGCTTAGTTTTAAGGTTCGTGTTTTTTCTGGCAGAAAACGAACAAGTGCAAAGTGATCTAAAGTGTCTAAAGTTGAGGTATTCTGCCTGTTTCAAATGTGTTGCGCCGGAGGCGCATTCCTTAACCCTGGCCCAGACCGGGTTTTTCTCCACTGGGCATGGTCCAACTTCTGTCGCGCCAGGGCGGGCTTTAGCTCCCTTTAGGCATTTCTTCTTGGATCCGGTTTATCCGGGTTAGGAGGTTACTGCAATGAGCACACTCTTACCGTGAGCACATTAATTGTCATCCCCTCTTACTGGGCAAAAGTAGCTCCCATGGAATCTCAAGCCATGAATCAGAGATCCTTTGACCAGCAATTTGGTCACACAGGCTCCAGGCTTGAAATAGCATTGACGAGTTTGAATATTCTCAAAGAAAAGGACTTTCAGGTCCTGGTGGTCACTGGTACCGATTTCCCGGAAAGTCAGGAGCAAATCAACCAAAAGGTGATTGGGATCATCAAGAAGGTGGCTGAGAAAACCGGGATAAAGATCCTGCTTTTTCCCAATACGCTAGTGGCAAGGGTGCAAGACATTTTCCGGGATTTTTGTGATCAGGACGCCCTCGATTTTCTGTGCGTGGATGGCTATGCAAACATCAGAAATACGGGGCTGATCGTGGCCCAGATTCTGGGCGCCGAAGAAGTTGTTTTCGTGGATGACGACGAATATATCGATGATCCTCTTTTTCTCCATAAAGCAAGGGAGCATCTGGGAAAGACCATAGAGGGGAAGATCGTTGCTGGTGTCGGGGGTTACTACGTTGACCCGCAAAAGGCCTACCGCCGGAGCATAAAGCCCGAACCATGGAAGGCCTTTTGGGATTTGGAACATCTGTTGAACGAGGCGCTTTGTCACCTTGTAGAAACACAACCCCGCATTAAGCTAACCCCCCTGGTACTTGGCGGATGCCTTGTACTCACACGTGCCCTTTTTACTACTATTCCTTTTGATGTCCGTATTCCACGGGGCGAAGACATTGATTATGTCATCAATGCGAGGATGTTCAGGCTTCCTATCTTTTTTGACAATCAATTGTATATTGTGCACGATCCCCCTCCACCATTCCATCCCCTGTGGAAGAGGCTCCGGAAGGATATATACCGCTTCATCCACGAAAGGGCTAAGCTCCGCCAGCAAACCCTAATGGAGGACATGGATTGTGTCTCTGTCGAGGAATTGATGCCCTATCCCGGAGGTTTGCTTGGTGAAGACCTGGAGGACAAAATTTCACGGGCGTGTGCCATGCTGGCACAGCACGCCCATGACGAAGAGTCTGCAAGGGAGTTTCTGAATAACACGTTCTTGATGAGGACTGATGCAGTACCTCAGTACAATGTGTTCAACTACTATCTGGATCTCCAGAGAAAATGGGAGAAGATGTGTCGGACTATCGCTATGACAAAGGAACTTCGCCAAGAGTGTCTTGCCTTGCTGCCAAGATTCCCTTTGCATTAGTGGGA
>DAOUTV010000064.1 GCA_030668505.1 Desulfobacterales bacterium
GATGAGGGTCATCTCTCAATACTGGTTCAACATCAGAGAAGAAACCTAACTAAAGACAAGTGAGTGCACCACAAGTAGCAACATCTCAATGATTGCAGCCACACAATCAAGATCGTTTGACGGCTGAATGTTTTGAGAAAGGGCAACCCCTGGCAGAAAGACCTTATTCTCTCGCTCTTCAAGTCTGCCCGCGCAGACCTCCTGTTCAAAAACCCCCAGGGCGACATCCAGTCCGTTATTGGCCCGCAGGTTAGCCAGTGCGGTTCCCCATGCGGCGGCTCCAATGACACCTATTTTCATACCTTTCATTTATCCTTTGTAGTGACTTTTCATTGGTCAATAACAAAGTGCCTAAAGTGAACTAAAGTGCCTAAAGTTAGATGAACAAAACCATTCCAAAAAAGTTTCTTCAAGTCCTCAACTTTAGCTCACTTTAGGCACTTTAGCTCACTTGTCTACTGTCATGTGTCAATATTCAATCATCAATCCAATCACATATCCTTCTCCGCAAGTCGGGCGGCCCTGGCCACCCGCTCCCCTGGTTCCATCACGATCAACCGGACCCCTTGCGTATTTCGTCCAATAACAGAGATATCCTTTACAGGCATTCGGATAATCTTGCCACGATCAGTCATCAGCATGAGGTCATCCTCATCTGTTACCAGAACAATGGCGACCACCATTCCATTTCGTTCCGTGGTTTTGATGGTGATAACGCCCTTGCCGCCGCGATGACGGATGGGGTACTCATCAATGGAGGTTCGTTTGCCATATCCATTTTCGGTCACCGCCATCAGGGTCTTGCCATCGGTCAGGACTTCCATTCCTACTATATAATCATCTTCGGGGAGACTCATGCCACGAACACCCCGGCTAACCCTGCCCATAGGCCGGACATTCGATTCATGAAATCGTATGGACTTTCCATGCTGGGAGGCAAGGAATACGTTTTGCGTACTGTCGGTGATACGGGCACCAATTAGTTCGTCCCCTGGTATTAGGTCCACGGCAATTATACCGCCTGATCTGGGACGGCTGTATGCCATAATATCGGTCTTTTTCACTGTGCCACCCTTGGTGGCCATGAGAACGGCGTGGCCCGGCTCAAACGATCGCACTGAAAGTACGGTGGCCAGTTTTTCCCCCTCCCCAAGAGCAAGGAGGTTGACAATTGCTTTGCCCCGTGCCAGCCGGCCAGCCTGTGGCAGCTCGTGGACTTTGCGCCAGTAAACACGCCCCAGATTTGTAAAAAAGAGGAATGTGTCATGGGTGGAGGCCACAAACAAATGCTCTACAAAATCTTCTTCTTTTGTGCCCATGCCGGTCTTTCCTTTGCCCCCGCGTCGCTGACTGTTGTACAGGGTTATCGGATTTCGCTTAATGTAGCCGGCATGCGAGACCGTGACCACCATGTCCTCTTCAACGATCATGTCCTCTATGCTGATATCCTCAGTCTCCTCGACAATTTCGGTGCGGCGTTCGTCCCCATATTGCTCTTTAAGGGCTGTGAGTTCCTCCTTGATTATGTTCAGCACCAAGCGCTCACTGGCCAGAATTTCGCGATACTTGGCGATTGCCTGGATGATTTGTTGGTATTCTTCCACAATCTTGTCGCGCTCTAACCCGGTCAAACGTTGCAGTCGCATCTCCAGAATGGCCTGAGCCTGGGTTTCGGTCAGCTCAAACTGCAAAACAAGGCGCTCTCTGGCCTCAGCCGGTGTCTTTGAGGAGCGTATAATATCAACCACGGCATCAATATGATCCAGAGCTATCTTGAGCCCTTCCAAAATATGGGCACGGGCCTCGGCCTTGTCCAAGTCAAAACGGGTGCGCCGGACAATGATCTCTTTTCGGTGCCTTACAAAGTGGCTGAGAACCTCCCTTATTGAAAGGACCTGAGGCCGCTTGTCGACTATGGCCAGCATGATAATGCCAAAAGTGGCTTCCATCAGGGTATGGGCGTAAAGTTGGTTGATGATCACCCCTGCAATTTCGTCCCTTTTGAGGGCAACAACGATCCGCATTCCCTCTCGGTCTGATTCATCCCGGACATACTGAACTCCGTCGATTCGTTTGTCCTTAATCAGCTCAGCGATCTTTTCAATCAATCGAGCCTTATTCACCTGATAAGGAATCTCGTTCACGATGATGCTCTCGCGTCCGGTCCTGCGATCCTTTTCGATCAGGACACGGGCTCTGAGTTTGATGATCCCTCGTCCTGTTTGGTAAGCGTCCCGGATACCCTTGCGGCCGCGAATAATGCCGGAGGTGGGAAAATCGGGGCCTGGCAAATAGGTCAGCAGCTCCTCAAAGGAAATGTCCGGGTTATCGATGAAAGCGACTGTTGCATCAATGACCTCACTGAGATTGTGCGGGGGGATATTGGTTGCCATGCCTACGGCGATTCCCGAAGAACCGTTTATCAAGAGGTTCGGGATCTTTGCCGGAAGCACTGAAGGCTCAAACATGGTTTCGTCATAGTTGGCTGTAAAATCGACTGTTTCTTTGTCCAGGTCGTCGAGCATCTCATGGGCCAGATGCATCAGCCTGACCTCGGTATACCGCATGGCAGCGGCTCTATCGCCATCCACCGAGCCAAAATTGCCCTGGCCGTCAACCAGTGGGTAGCGCAAAGAAAATCTCTGAGCCATGCGCACAATGGTATCGTAAACCGCCGTATCACCGTGGGGGTGGTATTTACCGATTACATCGCCCACAATGCGAGCCGATTTCTTATGCGGTTTGTTCCAGTCGTTCTTAAGAC
Source organism: Desulfobacterales bacterium (assembly GCA_030668505.1). Classification (GTDB taxonomy): domain Bacteria; phylum Desulfobacterota; class Desulfobacteria; order Desulfobacterales. Next base: position 2,765 of record DAOUTV010000064.1, read on the forward strand.
TGCGCATGGCATATAGAATGCGACGGTGAACCGGCTTCAGGCCATCGCGAACGTCGGGCAGGGCGCGGCCAATGATGACGCTCATGGCATAGTCCAGATAGGACCGCTTCATTTCCTCTTCGATCTTGACCTCGACCTGTCTATCTGATGCATTCATCGAAAATCTTTCTTGCTCCTTTGTGGCCTCAGAAGTAGAACGGAAGGGACCCGGCTGGCAGGCAATCTTTCCTGGAAGTCGGTACTGCTCGCCTGGCCAAGCGCAAGCGTTTTAGGCATTATAAAAAATATTTGACGGGGCGAGAGGCCAAATTTCGCTATGTCTCCCAAGAAAAAACGGAGATACAGACGCAGACAATCCTAAAAACTCTTCAGCAGTTAGTCAAGGATTAAAATGGCGGGAAGACCCCATGCGGGGGTCTGGAAATCTCTAAGCCCTTCGATTCATAAATTCGATGACGAATTTATTTAGACTTCGGCTGAGCTCATGTCGAAGGCAGGGTCGAAGACAGGCCGAATGGAGTGAGCATTTCTTCCAATGTGATTTGTCAAAATACGTGACCGTATTTGCGAATCGAAGCACTAAGCTGCGGTCGATGAAACCAGGTTTTCTTGTGACCAGGAAACCGCGTCAGGACTCCTGACTATCTTCTCGGCCGGATGGGTCTCCATATAGTCCTGAAACGCTTTGCAAGCTTTGGAATCCTTACATCTATCCTGGCATATTTTCACATGAATCCTGGATTGATTAGCCCTTTTTTCGCAAACAACATAATTTTCCATTATCATCCTTTATATTATGTATAATTAAATAGCAATTATCTATACTTTTAATAAATTTTATATAATTTTATATCTAACTTGTCAAGGAAAAAATGCTGTTTCAAGTTTTCTGCCTCTGATCCAATTATTAATAGTCCCGAAGAGGTTTGTCGCAAAGCGTGAGCTGATTTTGGGGGTCAAAAGTGGAAGTTTAGGGGTCATGATGGCAAGATTAATCAAAAAGTCTCATTATATTGTCATCTTCCATGAGTATATATTCTTGGATGTTACTTATTAGCCTTTTAATTCTTTCGTAATCAAGATCGAATCCGGTTTTTGTTATGAAATCAACCTCGGGCGAATTTGCAAATTCGTGGAGGTCGATTTGTTTTTCCTCAGGATGGCACGGGTAGCCCGCCAATTTTGTGAGCACATTTGCAAGATATAATATGGTAGAATTCGTCCCATAATTTTTGTCATGCCATGGCCCATGATGATATAAAATCTGAGTTATAACCTCCTCAGGAAAACTCCACTGTTCGAGAAGTTTTGCAGCAATTTGGTTGTGCGTTGTACCAAGGATCTTCTTTTCTGCTTTAATGAAGGTGGTCTTGGTCAAGGAGACATATTCGAGAATTTGCACGAATTCTTCATGAAAATATTGGTCAAGGACTATCTTTCCGATATCGTGGATAAGCCCGGCAAGAAAAAGAGAATCACGATTTCTAGTGCTGAAATGTGTCCCCAACAGCTTTGCAACCTGACTGCAGGTAATGGCATGCTTCCAAAATCGTGTGCGGTCAAATGCATCACTTTCACTGTGTGAAAAGAAATTGTATAAGGAACAACCTAGTGCTATGGACTTTACCTCATTGATACCCAAAATAACGCACGCATGTTTGAGTGAGCTCACGCTGCTAGAGAAACCGTAGAAAGCCGAATTTGCGACTCTTAATATCTTTGAGGCGAGTGCCTGGTCTTTTTCAATAATTGCAACGAAATCTTTAAAGGGGGCTTCATCGTCTCCGGAAATTTCCATGACTCTTTGGGACACAATCGGAATGGTTGGTATCTCTTCGATTTTTTGTATAAAGTTGTCCATATTCCGCTTGGCCTCCCCATTTACCCCGTGGTATCAATTTAGCCTATTGAAAAAGCGAGTCTAACGAGCATACAGGTGATCCGATTCTAAAGCGGGTCACCTGTATGCGATAATGTTTTCAAACAACTAAAGTGTTACACCCCGTTTAACCTCATCGGTGTGCCGCTGTTTCAGAAAATCGGGACATCCACAGTTGTTGATTTATTAGGTATCAAGAAGTGCCAGCTTCCCATCCAAATCAGCCATAATATGTCCGGCGGCGGATTCACCACGACCACGAAGTTCCTTAAACTGTTCATTTATACGGTGTAAATAGCTCATGGCTATGAATGGAAACCCTTCTTCGTGTTTCGTTACAATAACATTAAAGGGATTTTCCGTCTCAATATGGCAACACCCTTCAAACAGTTTATCTTTATACCTCTCATAGAACTTTTTTGTGCATATAATAAAAGAAGATTTACTAGTTTCCAAACTAGGGAACCTATCGCGATCCAATTTCAGCGTCATAAAAAATTGGCCGAGCATACTGTCTACATAGTCATAGACCTTCTGATCTTCACAAAATAGATCATCCACTATTCCGGCCAACTGATTCAAGTCTGGTTGCATGATTTCTAAGACCCTTCCAAGACATTCTCTTTCATCAAACTTTTCGCTTTGCGTTATCTGCGAACCTATCTTCGCAATAACATCCTGAGTAGGCATAACGTCAAGTCTTGAGTAAATCAATCCCATCAAGTGTTCCGTAACCTCGTCAAACTGTGATTTATTATAAGTAAACGCACTCCTTCCTATGCGCTTAATCTTATCCACCTCACGGTCGATCTGTGAGATGACGCTATTATATTTGAATACAGTATTCCTTAATGTGTCGTGTTTGTCTCGAACATGCCTCAATAGTGAATCGTAAATATGCTTTAACAATAAATAATTATACTTTTCCTTTTTCTGTTGTTGTATCTTTGATGCCGCCTCTATGATCTGATTTACAAGGGAAATCATGGGCGACTGGCCTCCCAATTTTATCACAAGCTCCCCGATACCATTTTTCTTCTTTGTTACACTTGCCAACCTTTCGAGCAACCCGTTCAAGGCCTTTTGGTTTCCACCCTGAAAAAGGTCCTCTTCAAGCTTTGAGATGCCTTCAGTTACACTCGACATCTTCTCATCAAGAAGCGATGATAGCCTTTCGTAAAAGAGACACGCAGCCTTCAAAGAATTGGAGGAGGTTAGAATAATTTCATTATTTGCTTGTGAAAAAGTGTTAATCACTTCTTCAATAAACAATGACACATCTTCAAGTTTCTTTTGTTTCTCAAACCGTTCAGCAGCAACCTCGTGCATTTCAGTGATTTTATCCATCAAGAATTCATAGATGTTTTCCCCTGATACTCGTCCTTGATTTATGGTCTCAGCCGTTAAGGTTGGGATGTCGATTTTGAATAGATCAAGTATTTCGTTTTCATTGAGACTATTTTCGAAAAGGGAAGACATAGCTTTACTCTTAATCTTCTGAGCATCATGATGGATGAGCGGTTTAATTAAATCCTCAAAAAAGCGCCTAGCCATATGGAGATGAAATATCTGTGGTAGGCAATCAGCTTTTAGCCCGGCGACATTCATTGTCATCAGAGCCGTCGGATGTTCGTTTCCATTCTTTCCTTTCCACTCGCGCTCAAGTATATGAGCAGAGTAGTTGACTCTATCACCATCTAGGTAGCTTCCGAGTTTCGTTGTTTCGAGAGTTGAAATGCACTGCGCAATTGTTGCAGCTATAGCCTGATACTTCAGGGATGTCTCTGCTGACCCGCCGGAAAAGATGTACACTCTGTGAGCTATCCTTCCGTCGAACATCTTTTTGTCTCTGACCCCACTTTTACCTGGATATATCAACCCATTTTTGCCTGCTATAGCATATTCCCATAGGATGGCGGAGGCCACGCAGTTTCTTTCCACGCTTACTTCCTGCACGTTTTGCAAGCCCAGGTAACCTTCTGAAGTAGATAGGAACACCTCCACACGTATCTTCTTTTCCCTTAATCTGTCTCTTATTCTGTACAGAAAGGGTATGGTCATTCCATTGCTAACCGATCCACCCATTCCGGAAATAACTATCAGTTTGATCTTTTTCCCCGGGTTCTTTGCCCTCACATCATCGATTAAGCGAAGGGCCTCTCTTGTAATCAGAAGATCGTCATATTTATGAAAAGCAACAAAACCAACGGCAGGAACACCTTTGCAACCTCCTTCAATGTCACATAATAGATTAGTTGGTATGTGAGACACCTGTTTCTTAAGCTGCTGGTTTTCTACATTTTCTATGTAGACATCTCCATCAAACTCATCTAAGTGGATGAAGTATTCTGACTCACGTTCAAGGTCTAAGCGGTCCCTGTGCGGTTTTTCAGTATCAAATGCCAGGAAACTCATCTTATTTTCTGGGATACCTGCCCTCCTGAATTCAGCACGTAAGAGAGATAGTACATATCTTCCAAAACCGCCAAACGTTAAAAAGATTAGCGCCTGATCCTCATAAAACTTATTGCTGGCTGATATAAGTTGTCTTAACATCGTCAATGTCTCCTTTCTTTGAGAGTTTCTTGAGGTTAAACCTTTATGGGCATCCTTCTTCTAACTTTGTTTGTGAAGTACAAAATAAGGAAGAAGCTAATTACAAATCCGGATAGCACCCTCCAGACATAGAACGAAAAATAGCCTGATTTCTTGAATGTCACATCAAACTGTGAGGGTTCGATTACGAGGGTTCCGAACTGCATCTGAGACGGGAAGACATTCAATTTGCCTCTGTATTCACCTGGTTTTATTTTGCTGGTTTCAGGTATTTCAAAGTTCAATACCATTTTATCTTCCGTGGTCTTTATTTCTAAAGGATAGTCTTGTGTAATCTCAGAAGGATTATCAGGATCGAAACTGATGTGCCCGGTTATCAAAGGAAGCCGGTCCATTTTTTGGGCTTGTATTTTTAAGGAAATATGCTTTTCGTAAGGATTGGTTTGTTTATAGGGGATGGTACCGAAATCTATAGCTTTCGTATCAGGCAGTTTCACAGTGGATCTGACTGTTTCAGCAAAATTGGCCAAGGCTTTCTCCAATGACAGGCGATTGAAATCGGTCAGATCGACAAGATGTCCCCCTTTGCCCATCTTCGTTACAAGAGATTTTGCATCATTAAATGCTTCCCACCTTA
>DAOUTV010000241.1 GCA_030668505.1 Desulfobacterales bacterium
TATATTTGACGGTTTCGTAAAAAGTCGTCACTCCGGTGAAAACCGGAGTCCAGAAACTCTGTAACCAATTGAAAAAACTGGATTCCGGCTTTCGCCGGAATGACAGAAAGAGGTGTTTTTCGACTTTTTACGAAACCGTCAAATATACAGCCCTTCTCAATCGGCAACGAGCAACTCTTTGTATGATCTTATCACTTCAAGAGCCTCACCTTTAAGGAGAGTTCCTCAAGCTGGGCCGCAGCAGCCTCACAGGGGGCACCCGTAAGTAGGCAGGCTGCCTTTTGGGTCTTTGGAAAGGCGATGACGTCCCGAATGGAGGTCTGTTTAGCCATCAGCATAATGAGCCTGTCGAACCCGAGGGCAATACCGCCGTGGGGCGGGGCACCAAAGTCAAGGGCTTCCAGAAGAAAACCAAACTTCTTCTCGTAGGTAGCCCGATCAATATCTAATGCCTCAAATACTCTTTCCTGGACCACACGCTGATGGTTACGGATACTTCCCCCGCCAATCTCGGCTCCGTTAAGCACAAGATCATAGGCCCTGGACCGAACAGCAAGTGGATCCCGGGTGAGCCGTTCCATGTCCTCCTCAACAGGGGCTGTGAAGGGATGGTGCATGGCAACATAGCGTTTTTCTTCCTTGTCATATTCCATGAGCGGAAACTCAGTCACCCATGCAAATTGGTACTGGTCTTGGTTTATCAGCCCCAGTTTTTCAGCTAAGTGGCTTCGGAGGTGTCCCAGTGCCTCATTTACCACCTTGGATTGATCGGCTATGAAAAAAACAAGATCTCCAGACTCCATATCCAGCCTTCGGGCAAGCGATTCCTTTTCTGCATCTGTAAAAAATTTGGCAATGGGTGATTGCCAGGCATCGGGTCGAACCTTGATCCAGGCCAGTCCTTTGGCCTTGTATACAGCCACAAGTTCTGTCAGGTCATCAATCTCCTTTCGGGAAAGATTAATGCATCCTTTTGCATTGATCGCCTTAACCAGGCCTCCGGCCTTAACCACCTCGGCAAAGGCCCTAAATTCAGAAGCCCCGACAATGTCCGACACGTCTCTTAACTCCAGCCCGAACCTAAGGTCGGGTTTATCCAGCCCGAATCGCCCTGTTGCATCTTCATAGGTCAAACGCTTAAAGGGGTGTTCAATCTCTACCCCGAGGATGTCTTTGAAAAGCATCGTCATCATCCCTTCTGTGAGCGCCATTACATCATCTTCTCTCACAAAGGACATCTCCAGGTCAATCTGGGTAAATTCCGGCTGTCGATCTGCTCGTAGATCTTCGTCACGAAAACAGCGAACAATCTGGTAGTAACGGTCGAATCCGGCTAGCATTAAAAGCTGTTTAAAGATCTGTGGAGATTGTGGCAGAGCATAGAATTGGCCTGGATTCACCCGGCTAGGCACCAGATAGTCTCGTGCACCCTCTGGTGTACTCTTGGTCAAGAAAGGCGTTTCAATGTCAAGAAATCCCAGATTGTCTAGATAAGAGCGAATGGATGCAGCTGCCCTGTGGCGTAGCATAAGGTTTTTCTGGAATACCGGGCGGCGCATATCAAGGTAACGATACTGGAGGCGGATAGTTTCGGATACCTGTGCGTTATCTTCAAGGACAAACGGGGGCGTCCGGCACATGTTCAGAATCCTCAGTTCTGAGGCCATTACGTCAATCTCGCCTGTTTTCAACTTGGGGTTGATCATACCTTCTGGTCTGGGTACCACTGTCCCCCGAGCTGCCAGCACAAATTCGTTTCGGATGGCGTTTGCCTTTCGGTGAACCTCCTCGTTGATCTTGGGATTAAAAACCACCTGGGTAATCCCCTCACGGTCACGAAGGTCCACAAATATCACTCCACCATGGTCCCGCCTGCGCTGAACCCACCCCATTAGTATTACTTCTTTACCTACGTCTTTAGCCGTCAACTCCCAACAGTTATGGGTTCGTTTCATATCCCCAAGGGAGTTAAACAAGATTTTCTCATCTTCGGTCTTCATTATTCCTACCAGTTATTGTGGTTTTTATCCTGCTAACAACAAATCCTACGAGTCCCTGTAGAGGAACCCTTTCCTGCTCCTTAGTCGTCATATTTCTGAGCACTGCAGCCCCTTCATCCAGTTCGCGGTCACCCACTATAAGTACATATGAGGCCTCGAGTTTATCTGCACGGCGCATCTGACTCTTGAGGCTTCGGTCTTCAAGATCCATTTCTGTGCGAAACCTTTGCATTCTGAAATCCTGAACCCACTGGAAGGCCCTATCCTGGGCTCTATCGCCCAAGGCGGCAATAAACAAATGAGCCCGTTTTTCAAGACCTTGTACCTGACCCGCCAAGAGTTCTATTAACCGATCCACCCCTATTGCAAACCCGACGCCGGGCTGATCAGGACCGCCCAAGGCCTTCACAAGTCCGTCATATCGTCCGCCACCCGCAACAGCATCTTGGGCTCCTAATGCTCCTGCAAGGACTTCAAACGTTGTTCGGGTGTAATAGTCCAGCCCCCTCACCAGGCGGTGGTTTGTCTCATAAGGTATATGAGACATATTCAAAGCATCTTGGACTGTGTTAAAATGGCTCCGGCATTTACTACAAAGTCTGTCCAGGATAGAGGGAGCATCTGTCATGGTTTCCTTACAGGTCGGAACCTTGCAGTCGAAAATTCGTAGCGGGTTTTCATCCCGCCGCCTGAGGCAGTCTGAACAGAGTTGCTCAGAGCGATTTACCAGAAAGGTTTTTAGGTCGTCCTTGAAATGTGGACGGCACTTAAGGCAGCCAAGAGAGTTAATGTGAAGCACGATGCCGGAAAGGTCAAGGCGGTTCATAAATTTCATTAACAAAAAAATCAATTCGGCATCCGCCCTGGGATCATGTAGCCCAAAGACTTCGGCGTTGATTTGGTAAAACTGCCGATACCGGCCTTTCTGGGGGCGTTCCCTGCGAAACATTGGTCCGATTGTGTACAGCTTACATACCGGGTCTTTTGCATAAAACTTATGTTCTATGTACGCCCGTACAACCGAGGCCGTAGCCTCCGGACGCAAGGTAAGTGAATCCCCCTTGCGGTCGGTAAAGGTATACATCTCTTTTTCTACAATATCAGTGCCGGCCCCGATACTGCGAGCAAAGAGCTCTGTTTTCTCAAGGATCGGGATGCGCAGCTCAGCAAAACCAAAGTCTTCAAGCAACTCCCGCCCCGTGGCTTCAACATATTGCCAAAGCGCAGTCTCTGTTGGAAGGATATCCTTAAAACCTCTTACCAGCTTGATCATTTGGGCAAAGCCTAGTTAGTCGACGAGTCGACGATATGTATGCCTTCGCAAAATTTGTAAATTTAATGTAGAGAAAGCCTCTAAGTCAACATAATAATACAGCCCCTGAACAAGTTGACCGGTTTAATTCCGTTATGCTATGAAAGATGTCTGGAGCCAAATGCAAGGATGGAGCTAATCCTGCAAGCTTGGGCCGTAGGGGATGCAGTGCTTAAGAAATACGAATTTATAGAGCATACAGCGGATTTGGGGTTCAAGGCATACGGTGCCAGCCTGGAGAAGCTGTTTGCCCATGCGGCCGAGGCTTTCTTTGAAGCCCTTGTGACAATCGAAAGCGTAAAAGAAAGGATGGAAAGATCCATACAAGTGGAGGCCGACGCACTGGACAATCTGATGGTCAGCTGGCTGAACGAACTTCTTTACCTGTATGATACTGAAAGGCTGGTCTTTAAGAGTTTTCAGATCAAACGGATCAAGGATTACCAGCTGAAGGCAACCGCGCAGGGAGAAATCTTAAATCCTGCCCGTCATGAAATCAAGACGGGAATCAAGGCGGTTACCTATCATCAACTCTATGTTAAGGAAAGAGGAGGGGGTTGGGAAGCCCAGGTTATATTTGATATATAGACCTAACCCGGACAAGCAGGAGAAGCTCAAAGCTGAAAGCTCAAAGCAA
>DAOUTV010000165.1 GCA_030668505.1 Desulfobacterales bacterium
AGAATTAATTAAGATTTTCGTTACGAGTATCAAAACGGCCGTTCGACAGGCTCACGGCCCTGAGCGGAGTCGAAGGGCTGAAAAGAAACAGAAATAGCCGTTGAATGTTCGGTATTGGGTATTCGTTTTTCATTCGACGTTGGACGTTCGATGTTCGATGTTCGACGTTCATCTTTGCAAAATAATTCCGTACGGCATAAATGTCACCTGTGAACGTTTACAAAACAACTTAGCGCTTAGGCCCCCTGTATCTGCTCAATTGGGGTATAAACAATAACGAATGAAAAATGACGAACATAAACATAGGGAGTCAAACATGGAGATAGACCAGCACCCTTATGCTGATATTCTAAGAAAAGAGATGATGCCCAACATTTGGTGTCCTGGATGTAGAATCGGAAGAATCAAGAACACCTTTATAGAGACTATTCAACAACTGGGATACGACCCGGACAAGTGTACCGTGGTGTCCGGTATCGGGTGTTCCTCACGCATTGCGGGCTATCTGAACCTCGACACCATTCACGCCACCCACGGTCGTGCAATACCCACGGCCTTGGGGGTCAAGCTGGCCAATCCTGAGCTGAAGGTCTCTGTAATGGGGGGCGACGGAGATATCCTGGGCATTGGCGGGAATCATTTTCTGGCCCTGGGCCGACACGGGCAAGACTTAAACGTGTTTTGTATGAACAATTTCGGATACAGCATGACGGGTTTTCAGCACGGCCCCACCACACCATTTGGGGCACGAACCATCACTACATCGAGTGGTAACCCTTACGCACCCGTTAATCCGGTCGCCGTGGCCATGGCAGCCGGTTATACCTTTGTGGCACGCTCCACCTCGGCCCATCCGTATCACCTCATTGATTGCATGGTTTCAGCTATGAAAAACCGGGGTCCAAGCTTTATTGAGATTCTGGTTCCTTGCATGCTGTATGAAAGACGCAACAAGATCAAATCCCTTGAGGCCCTGTTTTTGGATAAGGCCAAGATAAAAGAGACTCTCAGCGCAGAAGACATCGATCAGAGCGACTTTATGAAAAGGATCAGCCTGGGCATCTTCCGGGACGATCCTGTCCGGCAAAGGCCGCAATTGAGCCTTGTCAAATCGACTAAAAAGGTGGCTGCCGGAAAGTTTGATATAAAGTATAAATCGAGGGCAAGCGGTATCAAGTACATGCAGATTCGCATGGAGGGAACCGGCGGTCAAGGAATTGTCCAGGGCGGCAAGGTTATGATCAAGGCGGCTATGAACATGGATCCCAAATTGAACAGCACCCTGACGAAACGGTACGGGCCGGAGATGAAGGGGGGAAGCTGTTTGACGGATGTGCTCCTTTCCTCTCAGCACGTTGATTATCCCTTTGTGGATGTTCCGGATCTGCTACTGATGATGTCAGGCCTTGTGGCCAAGGAGCGGGGCGGCAAGGTGATTATCAACGATAAGGGGACAATCGTGGTGGATGAATCCATGGTCGATCTTAGTTTGCTCGAAAATCTTCCCAAGACCGTCAAGGTTTTCAAGATACCGGCAACTCAGATTGCTCGCGAGAACTTCAGGGTTGTAGTGGCAAACAATGTCCTGATGGGATTCGTCTGCAAGACAACATCCATCATTGACAAGAACTGTTTTAAAGCAGCTATTGTAAAATCCGCACCTCCAGGCACAGAGGAGTTGAATCTATCGGCCTTTGAGAGTGGTTACAAATATAAGAAATCGTGAATCGAAAACAATGTCATTAATTTAAGCTCAAAATCTCCCCCCTTTTCTAAAGGGGGGTGGGGGGGGATTTCTTTGAAGAGTTTTAAAATCCCCCCTGGCCCAGACCGGGCTTTGATGCGTTGCGAAAAAGGGAGATCGAACATAACTACTTAGGTTACGATATATGCCGACCAAGTCGCGCCAGGGCAGGCCTAAATCCCCCTTTTTTAAAGGGGGACCTTAAAGAAACGGTTTTTAAGTTAATGACATTGAAATCGAAAATCGAATAACAAAAAACGATGAGGCAAGTTAAATCATGAAACATGAAGTTTCACCTGTTCGGTATTGGAACATTCAGGAGTGTACCATACCTGTCGGCAAGGTAACAATAATAGCGAACTTTTGTAAGGGTGGTGAAGACTGTGATGACTGTATACGGTTTTGCCCTGAGAAGGTGTTGGAACGCGGCACAGTACCCAATGAAAGAGGATTTTTTCCGCCTATTTTGGTAGACGATGGAAAGTGCACTGTGTGCGGCAGATGTCAGCTTTACTGCAGTGAAAACGCCATCTTTGTCGAGAAGACCGGCGAACGGGTTGTGACACCTGATGAAATAGCCCATAGAGAGGAGAATTCATAATAGATGTCAGAGGATCGCACAGGAGTCTTTATATGTCATTGCGGGACCAATATTGCCGGCACTGTTAATTGCCAGGAAATTACTGAGGCAATAGGCCGGACCGACGTGGCACTTGTTAGAGAACATGCTTACATGTGTACCGGGGGACAGGCACAGATAGTAAGTGACATTCAAGAATTTGACTTAGACAGGATCGTGGTGGCGGCCTGTTCTCCGAGGATACATGATGAGACATTTCGCTCAGTGTGCAAAGAGGCGGGCATCAATCCGTACATGATGGAAATGGTCAATATTCGGGAGCAGTGTTCCTGGTGTCATACGAATCAGCCTGTTGAGGCTACGCAAAAAGCCATAGACCTTGTCCATATGGGCATAGAAAATGTGAAGCTCAATCAGCCCTTAACACCTATTGAGGTTCCGATGACCAAAAAGGCTATTGTCATAGGTGGGGGCATAAGCGGTATTGAAGCCAGCCTGCAGATGGCTGATCTTGGCCATAAGGTGATTCTGGTAGAAAGAGGCCCGACGATTGGCGGCAAGATGGCACAGCTAAACAAGATCTTTCCGGATCAAAACTGCAGTCCCTGAATTCTGGGACCCAAGATGGTGGATGTCGGTCGGCATCCGAACATAGAGCTACTCACTCTGAGTGAGGTTGTTGATGTCAAGGGTTATGTGGGAAATTTTGAGGTCACGTTAAGAAAGCATCCAAGGTATGTCACTGAAGATTGCACCTTCTGTGGTGAGTGTCTGGAGCGATGCAATGTTTTTACCGAAGATGATTTCAATGAAAATCGCGCACTGAGGAAAGCGATCTATACGCCTTTTCTCCAGTCTGTCCCCAGGCAGTATGTGATTGATGACAAGGTTTGCATCCATTTTTCTGAGGAGGCATGCCAGAAGTGTGTGGAAGACTGTAAGAAGCATGCTATCGATTTTTCTCAGGTTGTTGAAGAGGAAACCGTCCATGTGGGCGCAATTATTGGTGCCACCGGCATAAGACCGTACGATCCGACAGGATTATACGGCTATGGAGACAGCCGATTCCCGGATGTGATTACCTCCATGGAACTCGAGAGAATGATGTCTCCAGAGGGGCCCACAAAAGGAGGGGTTGTCCGGCCGTCTACAGGACGGGCACCCGGCAGTGTTGCCTTTATTCAGTGCGTGGGTTCGAGATCCGAGAAAGAGGGGCAGCTCTCTTACTGCTCAAAGCTTTGTTGTCCGAATACCGTAAAGAACACACTCCTTCTGAAAGAACTCTCCCCGGAGCTTGAAATATTCGTATTCCATAACGGCATTCGAACAAGCGGCAACAGGCAGGAGAAGATCTTTCTGGAGGCAAGGAGGGAGGGGGTTATCTTTGTTAACTCTTTTCCTGAGATTACCCTAGGCCATGCCTTGACCTTTTCCGATCCCATGCTTGACCATGACCGGCTTATGAAGAAGCAGTTTGACCTAGTTGTCCTTGCGGTCGGCGTCGTACCCACAGCAGTGGAGCTGTCAGGGTTTTTGGGTGTCCCTTTGGGGAAAAGAGGGTTCGTTAAAGAAGACAATCAGCTGTCTCCGACCTCAACGCCCACAAATGGAATCTACTTTGCCGGTGCAGTAGGAAGCCCTGCCGACATCAAACAGTGCATAGAACAGGCCGGCAGCGCTGCTATGCAAGTGTCAAAACATTTCCATAGAGACACGGCAGAGCTCTCGCCCGTCATAGCTAAGGTGGATATTGAAAAATGCACGGTTTGTGGGAAGTGTAGCAAGCAATGTCTGTTTGGCGCTATTCGAATAGAGGACAAAGTGGCATCCATCACAGAGGCTGTATGTCGCGGATGTGGCAATTGCGTCAATTCCTGCGAGTTTGATGCCATTTCCATAAGCAATTACGCTGAAGAGCAAATGAAGGCCCAGCTAAGAGCTGCCTTACGTCAGCCGGAAGAAAAAATTATTGTGTTTGCCTGTCACTGGTGTTCCTATGCCGGAGCTGATTTTGCCGGTACGAGCAGACTCCAGTACAGTCCCAACGCCAGAATCATTAAAACGATGTGCTCTTGTGGTGTGACAGTCGATCTTATGAAATATGCCTTTGCTCTTGGTGCCCCGAAGGTGATCGTCTCGGGATGTCATCCTGGAGATTGTCATTACCTTGACAATAACATGTTTACAAAGAAGAGGGTTATGAAGTTAAAAGAAGGGCTTATGAGCAAAGGGATCAATCCGGAAAGGCTGATGTTGGAGTGGGTCTCGGCTTCTGAGGGGCAGAGATTTGTTGAAGTTGTTCAAAAAATGGAACAATTGAGAGTGGATGAAGACGAGATAGAAATGACTAAAATGATCTTCAGCGAAACTAGCAAGCGAAAATCAAAGAAAAGGGTGAGGAAGTGAAGTCTCCCTGTGCTCCAGAACAGGGTATTCCGGCGGATCGTATCAAATCGTGAGGCGATTTCACAACTTGACTTTTTTTCAGAAAGTGTGTATTAAATAGTATTTATCGGTGCACTTCTATTATTACTTCATGACAGGAGGTCAGGTGTATGAAGAAGAGAGGAAAATCGCCCAGTCTAGATCTAATTATGAGATTCGTTCTTCAGCGCTACAACATTCCAACCAAACAAGACATTGACAAGCTCATAAAAAAAATGGAACGGTTGGAAGTAGCTTTGAAGGCTAACAAAGTGGCCGGTGCGAGGGCAAAGAAAGCCGGTGCTGTGAAGGGAGCAGCAAAGAATAAACAGGCCCGAAGAGGAAGGGCCAAGATGACAGCGACTGAAAAGATCCTCAGTGTCATTGAGAGGTCTGCCCGTGGTGCTGATATTTCAGCGCTGAAGGCAAAGACCGGCTTTGAAGACAAAAAGATTCGCAACATCGTCTTCAGGCTTGCCAAACAG
>DAOUTV010000008.1 GCA_030668505.1 Desulfobacterales bacterium
AGCCAATTTATGAAAAAGAGTGTACGATACATGTTGATGGCAGGGATATAACTATTTCAAAGAACGCGGATATTCTTAAAGATTTGCAAGGGAATACGATCGGGGGTCTTGAGAGTTTCATTGACACCACCAAGCGCAAGCAGGCAGAGGAGGCGCTGCGGGAGTCTGAGGCAAGATTGGAGTTAACACTTCAGACAATACCAAGCGGTTTATTTACGGTCGATTTAGATAGAAAGATCACTTACTGGAACAAAGAAGCGGAGGAAATTACGGGGCTGAAGGCAGAGGAAGCTATCGGAAATGACTGCCTTGAGGCCTTTGATTGTGAAGAATGCAAGAAGGGATGTGGCCTTCTCGATGATAAAACAGATAAGCCAATTTATGAAAAAGAGTGTACGATACATGTTGATGGCAGGGATATAACTATTTCAAAGAACGCGGATATTCTTAAAGATTTGCAAGGGAATACGATCGGGGGTCTTGAGAGTTTCATTGACACTACCAAGCGCAAGCAGGCAGAGGAGGCGCTGCGGGAATCGGAAAAAAAGTACAGTACCTTGGTTGAAAACTCGCTGACCGGTATCTACATTGACCACGACGGAAATATTGTATTTGCCAATAACAAATTTGCCGAGATTTACAAGTACTCAAAAGACGAGTTGATAGGCATCGAGTCCTGGAAGCTGGTTCATCCTGAGGATAGGGCCTTGACCAACGAGATAAGGTCAAAGAGGCTAGATGGAGAAAATGCCCCATGGGAGTACGAGGCGAAGGGTCTGACAAAAGATGGTGAAACAATATGGCTTACAAGGAGAAACACCAAAATAGAGTATAAGGGAAAGCCTGCTATATTGGGTAATGTGGAAGCCATTACCGAGCGCAAGCAGGCAGAAAAAAAGCTTCTCATCTATCATGAAAAACTCCGGTCTCTGGCATCCAAATTGTCCTTGGCCGAGGAGCGGCAACGGCGCCGTGTCGCAATTGAAGTGCATGACAGTATCAGTCAGAACTTGGCTTTCCTCAAGATGAAGTTGGGAGCTCAACGAACATTGACCCCTTCCAGCAGTTTTGGCGGAACCATGGACGAAGTCCTCGACCTTGTTGATGATACCATCCAATACACACGAGCCCTGATTTCCGAACTCGGTTCACCGATTCTCTACGAACTGGGATTTGAGCCGGCGGTGGAGTGGCTCACCCAACAAGCCCAGAATCAGCACGGCATCGTGGTGGACTTTGAGAATGACAGCCAGCCCAAGCCGCTAAGTGAAGATGTTCGTGTGCTTTTATTTCAGGCAGCGCGCGAGTTGCTGGTCAACATTGCCAAGCACGCCCAGGCGCGCACTGCAAAGGTATCCATTACGAGAGAAGGCGATCAGGTACGAGTTGACGTGGAAGATGACGGGGTTGGATTCGACAGCGCCGAAATCGGTTCCAGCATGGACACCACCGGTAGGTTTGGCTTGTTCAGCATCCGTGTGCGATTGGAGCCTCTCGGCGGACACATGGAGGTGGAATCCAAACCCGGCCACGGAACTCGGGTGACCCTGATAGCGCCGCTGAAGCACAACGGGGGAAACAAAAAGGAGAAGGTCTCATGAGCATAAAGATTCTGCTAGCCGACGACCACAGGATCATGCGATCAGGCCTCCACTCCTTGCTTGACAAGGAGCCCGACATGGAGGTTGTTGCTGAGGCAGAGAACGGACGAATGACGGTACAGTTGGCCCGAAAACTCTCTCCGGACGTGGTCATCATGGATATCAGTATGCCCGATCTGAACGGCATCGAGGCGAGTCGCCAGATTCTTTCCGACGCCCCTGACATCAAGGTGGTGGCCCTGTCTATGCATTCGGACGAGCAATTTGTTGTGGAAATGCTGGATGCCGGAGCATCCGGCTACCTGCTGAAGGACTGTGCCCTCGAGGAACTATGTCTCGCCATCCGCGCCGTGGTTGCGAACCAGTACTATCTGAGCCCCGGGATAGCAAGTATCCTGGTCAAAGACTACCGGCGTGAATTGTCAAGGGCCAAACCTCCAGGTTCCCCCGGGCTGACGCCCAGGGAACGCGAGGTGCTTCAGCTTGTAGCTGAAGGCAACAGTTCCAAGAAAATAGCATCCCTCCTCTACGTGAGCGTGAAGACCGTGGAAGCGCACCGCCACCAAATCATGGATAAGTTGAATATTCACAGCGTAGCCGAGCTCACCAAATATGCCATTCTCAAAGGAATAACCTCCCTCGAAACCTGACCGCTCAGCTGTGGGCCCACGCAGCCTCAACCGTTACTTTAGATCAGTAGTTTCCCTAGGCAAAAATCAGTATATTTCCAACGCAAAATCGGTAGTTCCCCTAATTACATCTTCTATCACAATCAGGTATATGATTATATGCTTACTATTAGAGCCTGTTCAGAACTTAGCTCCGCTTCGCTCCGCAATTGGAATGGTGGGTTAAGAGGAATAAAAACAATTAAGAAAGGTGATAAAAGCTCAAGATAGGCATGAGCAGGTGTGATGGGAGTTGCAATTTGTAAGCGCAACATTGACGGTCTCGTAAAAAGTCGAAAAACACATCTTTCTGTCATTCCGGCGAAAGCCGGAATCCAGTTTATTCAGATAGTTACAAAGACCCTGGACTCCGGTTTTCACCGGAGTGACGACTTTTTACGAAACCATCAACATTAAAGGGGGCAAAGTAGCAAAAGGGTGCAGGTGAGGAAGGTTTAGGTAAGGGGCTATCAGGGAACCAGCAAATTCCTTATCTGATAGCCCCTCGGCGACGCACGTAAGGGGTGGACCCCTTTTTGTACATCAACGTTTTTTCTTACCTGACCCCTCCCCTTAAGTCAACCTTTTTCTTCAAAAATTTTACATAGTTGTACAAAAAGTTTTCACCAAAAGGCAAGCGATCCATAAAAATATCAACCGCAAACGATTTGAGCTTTTCTTTGATTACTGTTTTTCAATACCCCGCTGCTTGCGGCGGGGTTACCGCACAGTTCCCTCTCCCCCCTTCGGGTCTGAGGCCTCAGGATCGATGACTGGCGGGAGGGGTTAGAGTCAATGCTGTTGAATTAAGGATCAATTCATGAACCTGATGCCCTTCAAAATCCCCCCCGGCCCCCCTTTAGAAAAAAGGGGGGGGGAGCCCTTGAAAGTCCCCCTTTGTCAAAGGGGGATTTAGGGGGATTTTTGTCGAACCGACCCCTTAAGTCAACAGCATTGGGGGTTAGAGTGAGGGGGTATAAAAAAGGGTATTTCCTTTTAATTCATACACAGGAGAAGGAAAAATGTTTCATCCGGGATTTTCTGAGTTGGTAATTATTATGGTTATTGTCTTTGTTATCTTCGGAGCCGGGAAAATACCCCAACTCGGGGAGGGCCTGGGAAAAGGGATCAGAAACTTCCGGTCGGGCATAAAGGAATCGTCCAAAGAGATCCAAGGGCCGGCCCCGAGTGAGGAGCAAGGGGTGAAATCAAAAAAAGGGGGTGATGGATAAAGGCGGGAAGTGCCGTGTAGACCATAAAATTGCAAGGAGGTGGTGCCACGGTATAGAAATTTCCTTTTTTGGAGCGGCAAAGCCGCGTTACATGAAATAGTGAAACGATTTTATAACTTGAAAAGGAGGAGGGATTATGGAAGAAGGAAAAATTATTTCTCGTAGGAGCTTTTTGAAGGGCAGCGTCGCCGGGGCCGTCGGGGCAGGTGCGCTTACGGCTGGCATGGGAACGGGTCTTTTCGCCCCCCGCAAAGCCCATGCGGAACTCGGTTATTTACCCTGGACGACGCTTGATGTAGACGAAGTGAGAAAACTTGCCTGGAAACATTACTTTCTAAGTGGTGGTTGAATGAACGGAGCTGCTTCCGGTCTAATGGAAGCATTGGCAACTGCCCTACCGGGTGCTGAGGGTTGGGCACTGATACCCTATGGCGCTACTAGCTGGTTCAAGTACGGCGGCGGTGGCATCGGCGGTTGGGGTAGCCTGTGCGGGGTTCCGAACGGCTGCGTTGCTGTTTTGAATATGATCAATCTCCACGGGTTACATGGATCCAACGTCCTTGGCTATTATTCCGAGACCTCGTTTCCGACCAGTGCGGTTCCCGACCTGTACGAGGCCGGTGGTTGGACCCTGCCGGCCGGCGTGCCGGTGCCAATCCCTGACGGAGAAGTGCTGGCCAAAACCGTGGCTCTCTCGCCTCTTTGCCATGTCTCCATCAGCAAGTGGTGTGATGCGGCAGGGGTGAATCTTAAAGCTACGGACGAGCAAAGCAGGGGTTACAAAAATGATCGCTGCGGCAAGATATGCGCTGATATGGCGGCGTTCACGGCTGAACTGATCAACGGTTCGACATACGGGTATGTCATACCAAATAAAACCGCGGACTGCCAGGTATGCCACAATCCAGGCAGCCCGGCTGGAACCCCTGCCCAGAACGGCAAGATGGACTGCGCGGGGTGCCATACCAAGGAAGCGGTCATAGTTAGCCCTAGACATCCCCGCTTAATGTAATATCGTAATAACTAACAATTAACCGCCAATATTACCTATGTGGGGCATGAGGCCTGTGTGGCCGCATGCCCCACGGGTTATTTCTTTTATCTTCAGCAGCCGTCTTTTTCCCCGTCATGTCCCGACTTGGTTTAGTGTCCATCCATCAACACCCCCTCCCTTGTGGGAAAGGGGAGGGAATTTGGGGTATTTATGGATGGACAATAGTTGACAAATCATCTAAATCGGAATACTTTTTTTGCAATGCCAATGAAGACGGTCTCGTAAAAAGTCGAGAAACACCTCTTTCTGTCATTCCGGCGAAAGCCGGAATCCAGTCTATTCAGATAGTTAAAAAGGCTCTGGACTCCGGTTTTCACCGGAGTGACGACTTTTTACGAAGCCATCAATGAAGAGTCTCAAGGTTTTTACCTAAGACCCGGGCAATGGCCGCTGGAATAACAGAAAATAAGAGCTCATTAATAGACTTTACAAGGGCTGTTGGCTTTCAAAGCATTGTAACTATATGAGGACATCAGCTTCTTTTCGGATGGAGGCCTAAATGATGAAGTCAAGAACCTGGTTACTCTTGGCAGCATGTGTTGTGATCTTTCTTGGAATTGGGCTATGGACCAAGGGGGCAAAAAAGGAGGTCCAAAAGGAAGCTTTATCTAAAGTAGCAGTCACCCCTCAAGTAGAGACGATAGAGGAACCACAGCAAGCCGTGACAAAGGAGGTCTTACCCAAAAAGCGATTGGAAAAACCGGCGAAAGTCATAGAGGTCATTATAACGGACGAACCAACGGAAGTCGAAGAGGAGATTATAGAGGAAACTCCGCAAGGACTCGTGACTGTCCGAGGAGCGGTGACCAGTATGGACCCCTGTACACAGGAAATTACGGTGGATGGTACTACCGTCGATGTCTCACGTGGAAATTTTCCCATGTATCGGACCTATCAGGTTGGCGACGTTGTGGAAGTCACTTACAAAGAGAAGAGGTCCGGAAACGTTCTGCACTCTATTGAAACCCTCCAAGAGCGGTAATTTCCCCTGCCCCAAAGCGCATCCCCTATCCCAATAAGGTTCTTACTAGTGAGGATTAACAGCCATACCTCTTCTTTTCATTGACCTGTGTCCGTCTATGGTCAACCCTACCCCCCCCTCTAATGCAGCTCAATAATACCAAGACGCTTTATTTTTCGACGTAGGGTGTTCTTATCGATCCCGAGTTCCCGGGCCGTTATGACTTTCTTCCACTGGTTTCTTTGGAGGGCTTCCTGAATTGCGCGTTTTTCCACTTCCTTGAGTGTCAGACCGGTGGGCACAAGCATAGCAAGGTCTTCCGGGACGATGTTCAGCGATCGATGGCTTGAACTGCAAACCTTTAATCTCATCCCCTTGATAAAGTAAGTTTCGTTAAAAAATTCCTCCCAAATCTGATGCATTCGTAAAAAGTCGTCACTCCGGTGAAAACCGGAGTCCAGAGCCTTTTTAACTATCTGAATAGACTGGATTCCGGCTTTCGCCGGAATGACAAAAAATGGGATTTTTTGACTTTTTACGAGACCGTCAAATCTCTAACCTTACATTTTATATTTCTTGGCAGATAGAGATATAAAAAAAGGTAAGAGTTTAGCTTTTTGAAAAAGGCCAGATTTTGCTCACGGGTGACCTTTTGTGTTTGCATGTTGACTTCTTCAGGAATGACCATTAATTGTATTGAATAATAGCTTGCAATAGGGGCAACCAAAAGAATGGCTGCAAGAAAAATACTCACATACCCGGATACGGTTCTGCGTGAAAGATCTGAGCCTGTCACCGACATAGATGGAAAGGTTCAGCAACTCATTGATGATATGGCCGACACCATGTACCTCACAAACTGCGCTATTGGGCTGGCAAGCAATCAGGTAGGAGAACCGTGCCGCATCATTATGTTCGACACCTCAGCCAAGGACGAACCGAATGAGCTTGTGGTGCTCATTAACCCGGAAATAATTGAGGCAGATGGTGTAATCGTCAACGAAGAAGGGTGTCTAAGCGTTATTGACTACAGGGCCGACGTCAAACGCGCTGAACGCGTTACAGTGAAGGCCATAGACAGAGAGGAAAATCCGATCACGATTAAAAAGGAAGGGCTTGGTGCTATCGTCCTACAGCACGAGATTGATCATCTAAACGGCACCCTATTCATTGACCATATTAGCAAGCTCAAACGAGAGCTTTACAAAAGAAGGTTGAAAAAGTTGCTGAAAGAGAAAGAGGCGTGATTTAGTGCTTTCGTGATCAGTTTTTTTATCTTAAAACCTGTTTTGGTTCCGGCTTGTCCGGATTAGGACAAGTCAGTTTTAATTGGCGCCAGAAGGAAGGTATCGCCTTCTTGCTTGACGCAAAGCCCAAACATGCGGATCGTGGTGGTAAGTGGTCTGCCGAAAAAGAAGTCCATCTCATTAGGGTCCACTTTTAGCTTTTCTGCTAATAAGGGCCTCAGGTAGTGGTCGTACTGCAAAAGGCCAAGAATCTTGTCCACTGCCTTACCTGAATCCGTTCCCCGCAGCCCCCTTACGGCCAACTCTAAGGTTTCATAAGCGCACCTTTGTTCATGAGCGCCCATGGTCTTAATAAGCCCATCATCCGGCCTGATAAGATCCATTCTTTGAAGACACGGTCTCGCCATGACTTCCTTAAAACCCCTCAGGTCCCAGCATTTCAAGGCCCGGCACTCAAGTGGTCTGTGGTTATAAATACTGCACGTCTTCTGCTCATCGTCGTAAAACATGCACGTCCAGGCTTCAGCCTGCCCTTTAATCTTGATAATTTCCTGCTCCAGGACCATCAAAGCGTTATCAATGTTGCGGACGACTTCACCCTTTCTTAAGGTATAAACATGGCGCTTTCTCAAAATTCCCTTCTCAAAGAGGATTGCGTCCTCTTCATGTAAGGTCGGCCCCCCTTTCATACAACAGGTCCCACAGCGAATACAGTGGGTACGGGGCACCTCTTCCCTCTCAGGTATCATATTATCGGCTTTGACCATGCTGCTCCTGAAACCGTGAGTTAGTTTCCATCCATAAATGGCCTTTTTCCGCAATCTCTGCGTCAAACTGCGGGATTGCTTGTGCGACGTACCTCGGTACGCCTCCGCACAACCCCTTGTTTTCCTTGACCTTGCGGAAAATTGCTCATTTCTGAATTGGAAACTTACGCTTGTGGCCATTGAGTTTTTACGATTCATGGATGGGCACGAGTGAAGTTAGATCCAGCTTCTCACCCACGACAAACTCAGACCTCAAACCAAGAAACCCCGTCATTAAGGAGACGGGGTTTCTTGAACATGTTTTGAACTTCTCAGACTGTTGCCCGCATCACCACTATTCAGACCTCAATCCTCTATTAGCGGTGGCAAGCTTCAACGCTAAGGGCCGTTGGAATAGATAACTTTCCAGTTTATATGAACTCGGAAGCCCCGATAAAATCATCTTCCGCAGTAAGCAGATTAAGCCGGGGAACTTATTATTCCAGTAGTCCTAAGCCCATAGGCTTCAGGGCAATAACTAGTTAAACTTTGAACTCATGCGGTTTCAACGTTTATTGCCTGCGGGCCCTTTTGTCCCTGCTCGACTTCAAAGCGAACTCGCTGGCCTTCGTATAGAGTCTTGAAGCCAGTGCCGAGAATAGAGCTAAAGTGAACAAAGACATCCTGGCCTTCGTCCGTGCTAATGAAACCATAGCCCTTTTTCTCGTTAAACCACTTTACAACGCCTTCTGCCATGACCATGTCCCTCCTTTCAAAATGTTGTTTAGATGGGATATGGGTCTGACAGAAAAAAAAAGCCAACAAGCTCTGTGGGCCTTGATGGCATCTTCTTCTACTCCGAAAAACTCCTATCCCAAACCAAAACCTTGCCTTACACGTAGGTGTCAGACTCAAAAAAAAGTTGAAACTATTAAATATTATAACCTTTTTCCTTACTATCACCTCATGGGTTATCGTGTCAAGCAAATCTATCACTTTTTTTGACCGCACGACTCACCAGGTCATCTGGCAGGTCTTCTGTCGATCAATCCATAGTATAATTCAGGCAGTTGATTAGAAAATGCCACGAGACTTTTGGACTTTTCACAGCAATCGGATATGGACCTTCCTGCTACGAGGGCCATCAAACTCACAGAAAAACACACCCTGCCATGTCCCCAACCTCAAGCGACCACCCTCCACCACAATGATCTCTGAAGCCCCTATAATGCTGGACTTGATGTGTGCAGGCGAATTCCCTTCCAGATGTTTATATGCTTCCTCCCAGGGAATGATCTTGTTCAAAATCATCAAGATGTCCGACTTGACGCTTGGGTCAGCGCTCTCATTGATGGTAATAGCCGCCGTGGTATGAGGAACAAAGAGCATGCAAATCCCTTCATCAACCCCATCTGATCGGATTGCTTCTTCGATATGCCTCGTAATGTCTATGAGTTCGGTCTTAGAGCCTGTTTTAACTGTAATCGTCCTATTCATGGCCTCTCCAGACAAAAAAAAGAGGCTTTACACCACAGTAAAGCCTCTTTTTCGGACATCCGAATTGTTTCACAAAATTAAAATTCGCGCCTTAGACACATCCGGTCGGTTTTGGAAGACCGGCCATCTTACATGCGCCTTTACCAGGGCCAGACGGGAACAGCTCATAGATGTGCTTCAACTTGTAACCGGTGACCTTGGAAAAGATCCTGACCATAGGTGCGATCCCGTTCTTCTCGTAATAATCCCTCAAGAAATCCACGCATTTCATATGCTCATCGTTTAGTTCGTCAATCCCCTCAGTCGTCTTCACATATTTGACCCACTCCGGACTCCAGTTCGTGTAATCATCAATGAAACCATCTTCGTCCACGGTAAAGGTTTTCCCTTCAAACTCAACAGTTGGCATTCCAACACCCTCCTTTCTCTGTTAATATTAATTAAATTATGTAGTTATGCCTAACCACATTCGCAACCTACAAATAAGAAATCCTTTTATATGAAAAAACTCAATTTGTCAACACGAAAAAGCATAAAGTCAGATGCGACCCAACTTCTGTGCAGTTCCTACCCTGCCCTCTCCTGGACATTATTGTGCACTGACAGCCACTTCATCCCGTCCTGCCTTTTCTTTCAAGTATACGTTGACCATAGTGTCATGGATCGTCTCAACGTGTTTACCCACGTAGTTGGCCTGAATGGGCAGTTCGCGGTGACCGCGGTCCACCAGAACGGCCAGTTCGATCCGGTCCGGACGGCCGAAATCGATCAGGGCATCCATGGCCGCACGTACCGTACGGCCGGTAAAGAGGACATCATCCACCAGGATCACCTCTTTTCCATCCAAGGAAAAAGGGAGGTCGGTTTTCTGAACCACAGGCTGGTGGCTTATGCGGGTCCAGTCGTCCCTGTATAGGGTGATGTCCAGATCTCCTCTTGGAATATCCGTACCTTCAATAGAAAGCATCTTTGCCTTTATCCGATCAGCCAAAAATACCCCACCCGTTCGGATACCGATCAGTACCAGGTTATCCGTCCCCCTCTGCTTTTCTAGGATCTCGTGGGCCATTCTTGTCAAGATCCGGTTAATATCGGGTCCTTTCAAAATAATCTGTTCTGTTGTCATGACAACTCTCTTCTAATTTAACGATTCGTATTAAAGTTGGTGCCCATCCATCACCACCCTCCCCTGGAGGGAGGGGGTTAAAGTTCTGCACCACATTCAGAGCTCATAGAGGGTCTCATCACGGTGTGGTGTAGCCCGTTTGACCCTCCGCCCCCCTTTCTCCCCCATTACGAAAGGTTCCTCCTGTTCAAGCAGGTCCCCCATCTCGGCCTCAATCTGTTCCGGGTCCTCGCCTGCCTCCATGCGTTTGAGGGCTTCTTCCATGCCCGGCCCAAGACCGATACCAGCCACATCTGAAAGCTTGCGCATTAAACCGACAGCCTGGCGCGGATCATCCTCGTTGATTCTGTCGGCCTCCTGGGCCAATAGATTCATAGCCTTTTCCATCTTGACTTCATCTATGGGCAGATCATCCAAATCGCCCTCCTCCTTTGCCCCCTTAAGTCTAGCGAAAGCGGACATTTGCCTCTTCAACTTTTTTTGTTTGCATCTGGGGCAGAGGGGCCGTTTAGTGGTGTTCACGGAGCGCGATAAAAAGTTGAATATAGTGTTGCACTCTTCGCAATAAAACTCATAAATAGGCATAGCCTGTTCTCCATTGATTAGGATTGCACGCAGCGGTCCGTTGAGGGGCAAATAGAATAATCAAATTGAATCTATCAAAATTTGTTCGCATTTGCAATGCCCTGCTAATTCGTTTTTATCCGCAATTCATGAAACCACCCACAGTGACCGGTTAGAGATTTTGTCAAGCACATACCTCGAGACGCTTCCCATAAAGAAGGCCTGGTTGATGCCACGTCTGCCAATGACAACCGTACCGTAGTTCTGCTTCCTGGCATAATCCAGGACCGCCTTACCAACGTAAACTGCCCGCTTTTTCACCTTAAGTTCTATTTGATTGTCTTGGATGCCAGCTTCCTTAAATCTATGCTGTGCGTGGGCATAAAAATGGTCAATACATCGCCTGGCACCCTGAGCAACTATTTGCCCAACGTCACTATCTTTTTCATCAAAACTAATGGCGCAGTAATCTCTGAGCGTCGGCATTATATGAAACAAGGTGATCTTGATCTTCTCGTTTCCCCCAACCATAAAACTAAGGTGATCCACAGCGCGAAGTGAGGCCTCAGAACCGTCCACGGCCAGCATAACCTTCATAGACGTGACATCTCCGTCCACTACCCACACGGGGATCACTCTGGAATGCTCTACTAACTTGGCAGTCGTGCTTCCCATAAAGGTCTTCTGAACGCGCGAAAGCCCCCTTCGTCCCACAAGAATCGCATCATAGAGGCCCTGCTGGGCACAGTCCAAAATATCCTTACAAATCCCCATCATCTTTTGTTGGGTGGTAATATCAACGCGCTTCTCGGCAATCCCCATCCCGACCATCCGGGTCTTGTGCTTCTCCAGGATACCGCGGGCATATTCATTGTTTTTCCGTCTGATATTTCTTAGGTCGGTCCTTGCCTTAAGATCGGTTTCAGCCTCATCCAGGAGAAACTGGGAGACGGTCGGCTGCACATGGAATAGCGTATAAGTTAGCTCTCGGACAACTGAAGATATCCTGGCGGCATATGCAACCGCATGGGTTGAATGAATCGAACCATCAACGACCAGCAAGATCTTCTTATCCACAGTATTTTCTCCTTTCTCTTGAGGATGTTCGGTCACCTATGCTCCTCTTTTTCCCAAGAACGAGCCTTGGGTAACACTTTACGTATCTGAAAAAGCTAAACTCTTACGCCTTGGGCAACCATGGACAACGTAAACTACAATATTTGCGCTTTTCTGTAAAATCGAAATCTTCAGATACTTACCGGTATGAACCCAATCAACACAATTCTTTTCTCGGACGCCAAAAAATGCTTGGACCTGTTTTGACGTGAATCGTGTCGGGCAAACGCGTCAATATTGCCAAACGATTCACCAATATGATATATGAGGAGACTCAAAGGCAGAAGCAGCAAATACCCCATGAAAACCGCCTTTATTTATACTCAAAAATATTTTGCCTATGACTACGGGCCAAGTCATCCACTCAAAATTGAAAGGTTACACCTCACAAATGAACTTTGCAAGGCATATGGCCTATTTAGCCTACCTGATTCGGGCCTGATTGAAACCAAACCTGCATACGAATCGGATATCCTCCGCTTTCACACACCCAGGTATGTTGAAGTCCTGAAAAAGGCCAGTTGCGGCCAGATCACCGGCGATCTTTCATGCGGCCTAGGGCCGGGGGACAACCCTGTCTTTGCTGGGTTGTGGGAGTGGTCCCGGTTTCATACGGGTGCATCCCTTCAGTGTGCCGAACAGATTTCCGGGGGCAAGGCCCGCATAGCCTTTAACATCGCAGGCGGTCTCCACCATGCTGCCGCCGGACATGCCTCGGGCTTTTGCTATATCAACGACCCGGTCCTGGCCATCTATCATTTTGTGGACAAAGGAAAGCGCGTCCTGTATCTGGATATAGACGCCCACCACGGCGACGGAGTCCAATGGGCATTCTATGAGGACCCCAGGGTGTTGACGGCCTCGTTTCATCAGGATGGACGCACCCTGTTCCCCGGCACTGGTAGGCTCAGCGAGACAGGCCATGGGGAGGGTCTGGGTTATGCCGTGAACATACCCATGCTCCCCGGCACAGACGACCATGTATTCTGGGACGGCTTCAAAGCGATTGTCCCGATGCTCATCGAACTGTTCAACCCGGATGTGGTGGTCTCTCAACTTGGGGTGGACACATTCATGGATGATCCGCTGGCCGCACTGGAATTCACCACAAACGGGTTCTGCAGGGCCATCTCCTATCTGGCCGAGCAAGAAGTCCCCTGGGTGGCCTTGGGTGGAGGAGGCTATAACCCTTCCAATGTAGCGCGTGCATGGACATTGGCATGGGCCATTATGAACGGTGTGGATCTGCCTGATGAACTTCCCGAGTCCATGGTGAAACCCCTGTCTGCTCAGGGCCATCGCGGTAAAAAACTCCGAAACTCTGAACACAAAAGCCAATGGCGAGAACAGTGTCTAAAGCACATGAAAAAGTGCCAGATATATTTGGAAAAAAACGTCTTTCCAAAGATTGTATAACCTGCAATCAATATGAAATCGTAAAAAGTCGAAAAACACCTCTTTCTGTCATTCCGGCGAAAGCCGGAATCCAGTTTATTCAGCTAGTTAAAAAGGCTCTGGACTCCGGTTTTCACCGGAGTGACGACTTTTTACGAAGCCATCAAAAGTTATACGCAAATATTTTTCACAGTCCCCTATTTTTTTCTAAAATGGGCTGGTATGATGAATTGTAATAGAGGCGTGTGCGAGGGCCATGGCAAAGATTGCTATCACCATATAATCGTCGAGGGGTTGAATGAGATCATTGGAGGTGTCAAGTGGAAAACATAGATATTCGATATTGCTTCACTCTACCAGACGGATCAGAACAAATCTTTGATCTACAATTAAGCAGAGAGAATCTTGAGCTGGTTGGCAATGTTCCGCAAATCCTGCCCTCATGGACCAGCCTAGATAATCACCAATGCCCGAATTGCCCCCTGACCGTTGATACTCATCCTAATTGTCCGCTGGCTGTTAACCTTGTTAACGTAGTGAGACCTTTTGCCAGCTTACTGTCACATAATGAGATCCATGTGGAGGTTAAGACGGAAGAAAGGACCGTTTCTAAGGCAACAACAGCCGAAGAAGGGATCGGCTCATTGATGGGGCTGGTTATGCCAACCAGTGGCTGTCCTCATTTAGCTTTCTTCAAGCCCATGGCACGTTTTCATCTGCCCCTGGCAAGCGAAGAAGAGACTATCTACCGAGCTACCTCAATGTATTTGTTGGCACAGTATTTTTTGAAAAAGAGGGAGCAAAATGCCGACCTCGAATTGGAGGGTCTCACTAAGATCTATAATAACATCCAGATTGTAAATAGCGCAATTGCAGCTCGTTTGAGAGCTGCGACTGATAAAGACTCAACAATTAATGCTGTAGTTATCCTGGACGTGTACGCAAAAACGTTAGAATATGCCATCGAAGAATCATTGGAAGAAATCGTCTATTTATTTACACCATTTTTCGAGAAAAATCCTGGATACCTAAAGGACTGATTAAATCGTTAAAAGTCTTTTGCGAACGACATCAAGCATTGTGGAAGGAAAGCATTTTAGATATTCAGCGTTAACAATGCTAATTGTTTTAGGGCGTTAGCCAGAGTTTTACAATTTTAGCAAAGCGAGTATAGAACTTTCAAAAATGGCCAAACAGACCAAAGAAAAGGATTTTGAAACAGCTTATAGGTATAGGTTTCGTCGTATTTAACATTACATTTCATAGGGGGGCGGAATGAAAACAACAAAAATGATCACAGGCATTATTGCTCTTATGGTTTGTTTCAGTTTTTTTGGGGTTATGTCGGTTTACTCTCAAGATCTGGGGCTGGTAGGCCTCTTGACCAAGGACCTTGGAGTTACGAAAAACCAAGCTGAAGGTGGTGCCGGCGCCATCTTCAATATGGCTAAGGAAAATCTTGGCGCAGAAGATTTTGGCAAGGTTTCAAACGCTGTCCCTGAAATGGATGATCTTCTGAAAGCTGCTCCAAAAACCAGTGGGCTCGGCGGAGCAATTGCCGGCAAGACATCATTATTGGGTGGCAGTGCAGACAAGCTTACTGGCTTGGCAAGCCTGGCCGGAACATTTTCAAACCTTGGCCTGAAATCGGACATGGCAAGTAAGTTTGTTCCTATTATCCTGTCTTATGTACAGTCAAATGGAGGCGAATCTGTGAAAAACCTCCTTGCGGGGGTTTTGAAATAAGGACCTTCAAAAAGAAAGAGGACCAGATCTACACAGCACGTCGACTGCCCAAGCACCCTACTGGGTAACACATTCATTTTAAAGACCAAAGTATAGGTTTACCGGTCAGGAGCTCCGCCGCGTTGTCCCCCGGATCGTTTGAGGTCTGCTTCCTTTGGGGCATTGTCGACCACGCTTACTGACTTCTTCAAAAACAAGGAACGATTATGAACCAAATTTGTTAAGGTGGTGCTGCCATGCTCAGTGTAAAAGACATTATGACAAGAAACGTGATCACAGTCTCGCCCGAGACGGAAATCCCGCACGCCGCAAGGCTTCTTCTGGACAGAAGTATCAACGGCGTCCCCGTGGTGGATGGAACGGGCAAGATAGTGGGAATTCTCTGCCAGAGTGACCTGGTCGCGCAGCAAAAAAAGTTTCCTGTCCCCTCACTTTTCACCATTCTGGATGGATTCATTCCCTTAACCTCCATGAAGCACCTCAAAGGGGAAATTCAGAAGATCACGGCTGCCACCGTGGCCGATGCAATGACTCCAAATCCGGTCACAGTCCGGCCCGAAACAAGTATCGAGGAGGTGGGCACTATTATGGTTGACAAGAATTTCCACACCCTTCCTGTAGTAGATGAAGGAAAACTGGTGGGAATCGTGGGAAAAGAGGATGTCCTGAAAACGCTCATGCCGCAGGGAAAAACAACATAATCCGGAGGAAACACCGGCCCCATTGGTTTTGTCTATATGGAAAAGTTTTTCCCTAAGAGTGTAACCTTAGTTACCCAAAATATAACTTATATTTCCCAATTGGAGTGGTGGGAACACCTTGCCGAGTTGATATAACTATTTAAATACACTGCCTTAAAGCCCAATAGTCAAAGCTTGGCATCAGCGTTGCATTTTCGAGACTCATCGTACGGTTGCCAATGCGGTGACGATTTACGAAATCGAAGTAGAAGTGAGGGGGGAAAACCATGAGGTACTATGTGATAATCGCTCTGTTTTTATGTTCAATGCTTTGGCCTGCTTCGGCCGACCTGAGCGATTTTCAGCCAATAATCAAATACACCTTACCAGCGGACATTATGCAAGTCGCATTTGCCGATGAGACATGGATCTATCGGTTGTATGAAGACGGTACGGTAAAAAAGGTAGTTAACAAAAGGATTTACGTTACACACAAGGATGAAGAACCAGCCAAGCGTATCTCCAGCGCCTGAGCAAAACTTCCCAGCAATTATCCCCACCCCAAACAAACAGTACGAATGGACAATACTAGTGTCGTGTCCCAGGAATAACTGACATAATTTCAGAGATTGCGCAGTACCCGCATAGGCGATATTATAAATCCGAAATTCGAATATCGAAGCTCGAAACAAATTCGAATATCAAATGACCAAAATCCAAAACCTGTTTAGAACATTAGAGAATTCGAATTTTGATATTGTTTCGGATTTCGAATTTCGTGCTTCGAGTTTTACATTTTAACGACTCAACGCTAAGATCATGTTTGCTTTGGTTATTGTAAATAA
>DAOUTV010000003.1 GCA_030668505.1 Desulfobacterales bacterium
ATCTCGCGGTACCTTGACATAGATAAGGAGCGTTTCCTTAGCATTTACTGCGATTGGTCAGGGGGGCGGCCCTTGATCAAAACTGTAGAATCGGGTTATTGCATCTTTTGGGACAAGCTGTGCACCATCCACGAAGTAAAACCTCGTATGTGTAAGATCTGGCCTTTTATTGAAAGTATTCTTGTGGATCCGTCAAACTGGGCTATTATCAAGTCCATGTGTCCTGGGATTCGTGACAATACCAATATGGATGATCTTGCCGAGTGCGTCAGGAACGTTCTCGCGAAATATGACATGACAGATGGAGTCCGTGAAGGAGCCCCATCTTGATTGGCGTATTTGATTCCGGTATTGGCGGCCTTACGGTGGTCAAAGCCCTAAGGCGTCATCTGCCGGACCACGATATCCTCTATTTCGGGGATACAGCACGCACCCCCTACGGTACAAAAAGTCCAGAGACCGTTGTCCAATACGCTATAGAGGACGCAGAAATACTGCTCCGTAAAGGTGCTCAGATGCTGGTCGTGGCATGTAACACGGCATCTAGTGTTGCCACAGGTGCCCTAAAGAAGCGGTTCGATGTTCCCGTACTTGAGGTCATATCGCCTGCCGTCAAGATGGCGGTTTCAGACCCCAAGAGGACGCGTGTCGGAGTCATCGGAACCAGGGGCACTGTAAATAGCGGAGTCTATGAAGACAAAATCAAGGCCATACGGCCGGAAATGAAGGTCTACGGTCAGCCCTGTCCGCTCCTGGTGCCCCTGGTTGAGGAAGGGTGGCTTAAGAAGGGAGAAACCAGAAAGATTGTCAAAAAGTACCTTCACCCCCTCAAACTCAAACAAATCGATGTCCTGATCCTGGGCTGTACCCACTATCCTCTTCTAAAGGAAATCATACAGGCAAAAATTGGAAAACGTGTCAAGCTTATCGACTCATCAGAGGGACTGTCTGATTCAGTCATGGACCTTCTCCAACACAATCCCCATATTGATAGCAGGCTTAAAAAAGACGGAACTTGCCAATTTTATGTGTCGGATGTAACGGAACAGTTTCAAAAGATAGCCGAGACTATACTTAAGACAGCCGTGAAATTGGAACACATTAAGCTGTAGCCGAATTAAGACCGAAAGGATGAAGAGGAGAAATGAAGAAGGAAAAACAGCTTTCGGTATTTTTGAGAAATGTCCCTGGGGAGCTGGGTCGATTTGCGGACTTGATGGGTAAATCCAACATCAACATTCTGGCCATGTTTATTCAAAATGCTGCGGACTATATACAGGAGATGTTTGAGGCCCGGGGCAAGTCCATCAAGAGGACCGCTTCTGCTGCAAGCTATGGATCAGTCATCAAAGAAGCAAAAGAATATTCCCTGATACGGGTTGTTGTCGACCGGACGGAAAAAGCCCTAAAGCTATTGAATCAGGCCAACTACCGGGTAAACACTTCAGAGGTATTGGTAATGAGACTAGATAACAGGCCAGGCACATTGTCCAGTGTCTCAGAGAGATTCGGAGATGCCAATATAAACATCAATTATGTTTACGGCTCAGGGGCCTTAGATGCAAAGACAGCAATCTATGTCTTTAGTGTTCCGGATGTGGCCGGGGCTCTTAAGTCTCTCTCTGAATAGTGTCGTGTCAATCAAGAAATGTCATTTCGACCGCAGGGAGAAATCTAAGATTTCTCAGTCGTGATGACTCCTTCGAAATGACAGAGTATCGTTGACATGACACTAGAAGCTGTTTCAAAACCCTTTTCCTTAAATGATTTTTATGCAAATAGTCAATTATGCCGATTCATTGCACGAACAGTGTTGAAAGAGGATCGAATGACACGAGAGGTTAAGGCGCTTAACGTAGCAATTGTGGGTGGTGGCCATGGGTGCAAGGCGATCATGGATATGATTTTTGCCGAAAAGCTTAACCAGCTTAGGATGAAGCTAATCGGGGTAGCCTCCAAAGATATCAAGGGTGAGGGTTACCGCTATGCCGAGGAGATGGGAATTTACACCACAAATGACTACCGTGATCTGTACAAGCTCAAAGACCTGAATATGATTATCGAGTTAACGGGTCGTGAAGAGGTGGCAAATGGAATCTCCAAAACCAAACCAGAGTACATCCGGTTCATGGACTATGCCGCTGCGCGAGTATTTTGGGATGTCTTTCAGATTCAAGAAGAATGGATTGCAGAGCGCAAGCGGACTGAGGAAACAATCAAGGTTGCTAACGCAGAGCTCAGCCAGATATTTAACACTGCAGTTGACGGAATGCGTGTAATTGATAAAGACTTCAACGTGCTAAAAAATAGCCAGACATTTCTGACTTTATCGGGCGTTAGTGAAAGAGAAGCATCGGGCAGAAAGTGCTATGAGGTGTTTTTTGGTAATCTGTGTCATTCGCCCAAATGTCCTTTGACCAGAATTATGGGCGGTGAGGAACGTGTTGTGAGTGAGGTTGAAAAGGAGCGTTCTGACGGCACCAAAACACCTTGCATTTTGACGGCAACTCCATTCAGGGAACCTGATGGCAAACTTATCGGCATTGTAGAAGATTTTAGGAACATCACCGAACGTAGGCGGGCCGAGGAAAGGCTGAAGGAAACCATGGCGGAGTTGGAACGCTCTAATGCTGAACTACAGCAATTCGCATATGTCGCATCACACGACCTGCAAGAGCCGGTGCGCAAAATCCAGGCGTTTGGCGACCGGCTGAAGGTCAAATACGCCGAGTTGCTGGACGAGCGGGGGCTGGACTACCTGGACCGTATGCAGAATGCGGCAATACGGATGCAGACCCTTATCGATGACCTGCTGACGCTTTCACGGATTACAAGTAAGGCCAAGCCCTTCGTTCCGGTCAATTTAGCTGATGTGGTGAAAGAGGTGGTTTCGGATCTGGAATTGCACTTAGAAAAATCTGGCGGGGGTGTTGAAGTGTACGATATGCCGACCATTGATGCAGATCCGACACAGATGCGTCAATTGCTTCAGAATTTGATCAACAATGGGCTAAAATTCCATCATCCGGATAACAAACCGGTAGTAAAAGTTCATGGCAAATTACTGAATGAAGTTTGTCAAATGGTTGTGGAGGACAACGGCATCGGGTTTGACGAAAAGTATCTCGACCGCATTTTCACTGTTTTCCAGCGTCTGCACGGCCGCGGTGATTACGATGGTACGGGAGTTGGACTGGCGATTTGCCAGAAGATTGCCGAGCGCCATGGTGGCAGCATCACGGCAAAGAGCACCCCAGGACAGGGGGCGAAGTTTATCGTGAGGTTGCCCGTTAGACACCTAATGAAGAGGAGAAGAGAGCAATGAGAGAGCGAAGAAGGCATATCACCATCCTGTGTGCTGAGGATGATCCTGAGGACCGGATGTTGATTGAGGATGCAATGGAGGACAGCCGGCTGGTCAACGATCTTCACTTTGTTGAGGACGGAGAGCAACTGATGGACTATCTATACCATCGTGGCAAGTACACCGAGCTGAGCAATTTGTCTCTTCCAGGCCTGATTTTGCTCGATCTGAACATGCCCAAGAAAGATGGGCGTGAGGCGCTCGAAGAGATCAAGGCAGATCCTGATCTGCGGCGAATCCCTATCGTCGTGTTGACAACGTCGAAGGCTGAAGAGGACATCCTTCGTACCTATGACCTAGGTGTGAGCGGGTTTGTCGTCAAGCCTGTAACGTTTGAAACCTTGGTCACTATCATGAAGACGGTGAGCAAATACTGGTTTGAAATAGTCGAACCGCCACCTCAATAAACTGGAGGCGTAAAAGTTTAGCTTTTTAAAAAAGGCCGGATTTTGCTCGCTCCTGTGAGTTACTTTGGGATTCATGAATCTAGACCTTTGCAAAACTGTCATTTTTTCGTGATGCGGCGTCAGGCTTTGAATTTTAATCCTCGAAATACATAATGTATTCCTCCGGTTAAAATTTTTGCCTTCCTTGCCTGACAAAAAAATGTCGCGTTTTTCAAAGGTCTCGAATCACTCCACTAAATCGCAAAAACTCTCCGCCTACGGCAAGCCTGCGGCGGATCAAACAGTTTGCGATTTTGACGTTCCGCTCTTCATGAATCTTTTTCCAAAATTGCTCAATGTCGTTCGCAAAACGGGCCTTTTTTAGACATGTAAAGTGTTACCTGGAGGCTAAGATGGACAATTATCCGATCAGAGTACTCCTTGTTGATGATGATCAGGATGACTATGTCATACTGCGGGATTTGTTCTTAGAAATTGAGGCAGAGAAATTCCGACTGGAATGGGTAGCAACTTATGATGATGCCATAGAATCAATGGTGCACAATAAACACGATATTTATCTTGTCGACTACCTTCTTGGCGAGCGCAACGGGCTGGAACTCTTGAACGAAGCCGCCATGAATGGCTGCAAACGACCAATAATATTGCTCACCGGCAAGGGAACTCAAGAAGTGGACATGGCGGCTATGAAGGCAGGGGCTTCGGATTATTTGGTCAAGAGCGAGATCGGAGCATCTCTGCTTGAGCGTTCCATCCGGTATGCCATTGAGCGCAAGCACACGCAGGAGGAGCTGCGAAAGGCTCACGATGAGTTGGAACAGCGTGTTGAAGAGCGCACTGCCAAGCTGGCCAGGACAACCGAACAGTTGAAGCTGGAACTTACCGAGCGCAAGCGGGCGGAAGATGCGCTTCGTCTTGCGCACAGGGACCTTGCAAAAAAGGCCGCTGCCCTTGAAGCAGCCAATGAAGAGCTTTCCGAGTATGCTTATGTCGCAGCCCATGACCTCAAAGCGCCCCTGCGAGCTATTCACAACTATGCTGACTTTTTGCGCGAAGACCTCGAAGAGAGCCTCGATGGAGACCAGAAAACGCATCTTGACAGTCTTACCCTGGCTGTTCGCCAGGGGAAAGAATTGATCGAGGATCTGTTGGCATTCTCTCAGGTCGGAAGACGGAGAGGCCCTATCGAGAAGATCGACACGGGAGTATTTATCCGGGAACTTATAGCATCCCTTAATTTGTCCTCGGAAGTCGAGGTTGTGATGGGGAATAACTGGCCCACCATTGAGGCTGATCTTCCCTTGCTCCAGCTGATCTTTCAAGATCTTATCAGAAACGCGCTAAAATTCAATCATTCTCCACGCAAACGCGTCGAACTCGGTTGGCTCCCGGCAGACGATGAGCGTTATGTGTTGTACGTGCGCGACAACGGCATCGGGATTGAACCTCGCCACCATGAGCAAATATTCCACGTGTTCAAGCGGCTGCATTCCAGTGAGGATTACCAGGGCAGCGGCCTTGGTCTTGCTATTGTCAAGAAAGCTGCAGGCATATTGCAAGGCTCGGTCCGCGTGGAATCGAAACCCGATAAGGGGAGCACCTTCTTTGTTGCACTTCCGAAGACAAAAGAGGAGGTATACTAATGAACAAAGATCCTTTTGTGGTCCTTATGGCTGATGACGATGAGCACGACATAGTGGCCACCAAGCGGGCATGGAAGAAGCATCACATCGCCAACCCACTCTATATAGTAAATGACGGTGAGGAATGTCTAGACTTTCTCCACCAGCGTGGAAAGTACAGCGAACCAGGCTCTGCCCCCAGGCCCGGCATTGTAATGCTTGACATCAGGATTCCCAAGATGGACGGTCTGGCTGTTTTAAAGCAGATCAGAGAGAACGATGAGTTACGCCATCTGCCTGTCATCATCCTCACAACATCAAAGGCCGAGGAAGATCGAATCAGAGGCTATGATCTAGGCGTGAATGCTTACATCGTAAAGCCGGTCGGGTTCGACAGCTTTTCTGAGGCAGTGAAGACTATTAGTCTCTTTTGGCAATTGGTCGAGCTTCCTATGTGAAATTGACAATACCCTCCCCCTTTTATGTGGGTGTGCTGACTTCGTATGAATACTATTTGAGGAGGTCAAATGATGGAACAGGTTAAGGCACCTAAGGTTGCAGTTGTGGGTGGTGGTGCCGGGTGTAAGGCGATTATTGATATGATATTTGCCGAAACGCTCAGCCAGCTTCAGATGCAGCTCATAGGGGTAGCGTCCAGAAATCCCAAGGCCGTGGGTTATCTCTACGCACAGGAAAAGGGGATATATACAACAACGGATTACCATGATTTATATAAGCTTAAAGATCTCAACATGATCATAGAGCTAACTGGTAGCGATGAAGTAGCCAATGAGATCTCCCGAACCAAACCGGAACATGTTCGATTGATGGACCATGTTGCTGCCCATGTCTTCTGGGATGTCTTTCACATTGAAGAAGAAAGAATTGCCGCGATCAAACGGGTTGATGAACAAAGGATTGCCACGCAGAAGCGGATTGAAGCAGAAAGGATTGCCGAGCGCAAGCGGATGGAAGAAGCGCTGGAAATGAGAAGGGAGCAATTGTTGGAAGAGGTTCCTGAGCGTAATGTAGCTATTGTGGGTGGAGGTCCGGGGTGCAAAGCGATTATTGATATGATATTTGCCGAAACGCTCAGCCAGCTCCCGATGAAGCTCATAGGGGTTGCCTCTAGAAATCCCAAGGCCGTGGGTTATCTTTATGCCCAGGAAAAGGGGATATATACAACAACGGATTACCGTGATCTTTACAAGCTCAAAGATCTCAACATGATCATAGAGCTAACTGGTAGCGACGATGTAGCCAATGAAATCGGCCGAACCAAGCCAAACCATGTCCGGTTCATGGACCATGTTGCTGCCCTTCTGTTCTGGGATGTCTTTCACATTGAAGAACAAAGGATTGCTGCGCGCTGGCAGATTGAAGCAGAAAGGATTGCAGCGCAGAGACTGATTGAAGCAGAAAAGGTTGCTGAGCGCAAGCAGATAGAAGAAGCGCTGGAAATGAGAAGGGAGCAATTGTTGGAAGAGGTCCAGGAACGTAATGTAGCCATTGTGGGTGGAGGTCCCGGGTGCAAGGCGATTATGGATATAATATTTGCCGAAAAGCTCAGCCAGCTTCGGATGAAGCTTATCGGAGTAGCCTCCAGAAACCCCAAGGCCGAGGGTTATCTCTACGCCCAGGAAAAGGGAATTCATACAACAACGGATTTCCGTGATCTATACAAGCTCAAAGACCTCAATATGATTATCGAGCTAACGGGTAGCGATGAAGTAGCCAATGAGATCTCCCGGACTAAGTCGGAATACGTCCGATTGATGGACCATGTTGCTGCCCTTCTGTTCTGGGATATTTTTTACATTGAAGAACAAAGGATTGCCACACGCAGGGAGATTGAAGAAGAAAAGGTTGCTGAGCGCAAGCGGGTCGAGGAAGCGCTTCAAATGAGAAAGGAGCAATTGTTGGAAGGCGTTTCTGTGCGTAACGTAGCAATCGTGGGTGGAGGTCCCGGGTGTAAGGCGATTATGGATATAATATTTGCCGAAAAGCTCAGCCAGCTTCGGATGAAGCTTATCGGAGTAGCCTCCAGAAATCCCAAGGCCGTGGGTTATCTCTACGCCCGGGAAAAGGGGATATATACAACAACGGATTTCCGTGATCTTTACAAGCTCAAAGACCTTCATATGATCATTGAGCTAACAGGAAGCGACAAAGTAGAAGATGAGATCTCCCGAACCAAGCCACCCCGAGTCAAATTGATGGACCATGTTGCCGCCCTTGTCTTCTGGGATGTCTTTAGCATTGAAGAACAAAGGATTGCCGAGCGCGAACGCTCAGACGAAGCAACCAGGCTTGCCCATGCAGAACTCCACCAGATATTTGAGACCTCTGCAGACGGGATGCGTGTGATTGACAGAGACTTCAGAGTCATTCGAGTTAACAAGATGTTTATGCTTATGACAGGCAAGACGAAGCAGGAAGCAGTCGGCAAGAGGTGCTATGATGTCTTCCCGGGCCCCCTGTGTCATACTCCAAAATGTCCGATGACCCGGATTCTCGGCGGTGAGGAGAGGGTTGAACGTGAGGTAGAAAAAGAGCGTGCTGACGGCACAACAATTTCTTGCATAGTAACGGCCACTCCATTTCGGGAACCTGATGGCAAACTAATTGGTATCGTTGAAGACTTCCGGGACATCTCTGATCGCAAGCAGGCGAGAGAGGCACTGCAAAAGGCTCACGATGAACTGGAACAGCGCGTTGAAGAGCGCACTGCAAAGCTGGCCAAAACAACCGAACAATTAAGACAGGAACTCACAGAACGTAAGCGGACTGAAGAGGCGCTGCGTTATGCACACAGGGATCTTGCAACAAAGGCCGGCGCCCTCGAAGCAGCCAACGAAGAGCTTTCTCAATACGCTTACGTCGTATCCCACGACCTCAAAGCGCCCCTGCGAGCCATCCACAACTATGCCGATTTTTTGAGCGAAGACCTCGAAGAGAGCCTTGAGGGAGAACAGGAAGCGTATCTTGACGGTCTCAAGCGGGCGGTCCGCCAGGGTGAAGAATTGGTCGGGGATCTGTTGGAACTCTCTCGGGTCGGCAGGGGGAGCGGTGAGATCGAGGCAATCGACATAGGAGTGTTTCTCCAGAACCTGATAGCAATTCTAAATTTGTCTTCAGAGATTGAGGTTGTGATGGAGAATAACTGGCCAACTATTGAAGCTGATCCGGTCATTCTCCGGCAAATCTTTGATAATCTCATCGGCAACGCGATAAAGTTCAATACTCTTTTACGCAAACGCGTCGAACTCGGTTGGCTTCCGGCAG
Source organism: Desulfobacterales bacterium (assembly GCA_030668505.1). GTDB lineage: Bacteria > Desulfobacterota > Desulfobacteria > Desulfobacterales. The sequence continues at coordinate 8,679 of DAOUTV010000003.1, forward strand.
GCGATGGGAGCTATGAGCTGTTCGTGCGCGATAACGGTATCGGGATTGAGCCACGCCACCATGAGCAAATATTCGGCGTGTTCCAGCGGCTCCACACCCGTGAGGATTACAAAGGCAGCGGTCTAGGCCTTGCCATTGTTAAGAAAGCTGCAAGTAAATTGCACGGCTCGGTCCGCGTGGAATCTGAAGTCGGAAAAGGGAGTACCTTTTATGTTGCACTTCCCAAGACACAAGAGGAGGAGTAAAGATGAAGAAAGAATCTTTTGTGGTCCTTATGGCTGAGGACGATGAGCACGACATTGTTGCCACCAAGCGGGCATGGAAGAAGCATCACATCGCTAATCCTCTCTATATCGTCAACGACGGTGAGGAGTGTTTGGACTTTCTCCGCCGCCGTGGAAAGTATAGCGAACCCGGCACCGCCCCTCGTCCCGGCATCCTACTGCTTGACATCAAGATGCCCAAGATGGATGGCTTGGCCGTTCTAAAGCAGATCAGAGAAGACGAGGAGTTGCGCAGTCTGCCTGTCATCATCCTTACTACATCAAAGGCCGACGAAGATCGTCTCAGAAGCTATGATCTGGGTGTCAACGCCTACATCGTGAAGCCGGTCGGGTTCGAGAGATTTTCTATGGCAGTAAGGACCATCAACCTTTTCTGGCAATTAGTTGAACTTCCGGGAGGAGGTCGTTGATTCGATTATGACTTCACCACCACTTCGCATCCTGCTTGTTGAAGACAACGAACACGACAGCCTGGCCTTCCGCCGAGCCTTCCGAAAGAGTCAAGTCGCCTGTGAGATCACGGAATGCTTACGGGCCGAGGAAGCTCTTGAACGACTTCGCACAGATGCCTCATCGTTCGACCTGGCTGTCATTGACCACGGTTTGCCCGGGTTGTCAGGTCTAGACCTTTGCAAGGAACTTCTCGATGAGGAGACTCCCTTGCCATTGGTCATTCTAACCGGATACGGTTCGGAACAACTTGCCGTTGAAGCCCTCAAGGCTGGTGTTTATGACTATATGATTAAGGACCGAGGCCAAAGCTATTTGGACCTGCTGCCGGTGGTACTCCCACAGGTGGTACGCAAGCATGGTGACCGCCTTGCTCGCCAGCAGTCAGAGGAGGAACTCCGAAAGATAAACCAAGAGCTCAAGAGTTTTACATACATTGTCTCCCATGACTTGAAAAACCCCATCACTTACATCCAGGGTTTTACTTCGCACCTGATTGAAAACTATGGGGAGAAATTAGATGAGAAGGGTCGGTTGTGCCTTGAACGGATCAAGGTCAGCGCCCGCCGAATGGAAGTATTTATTTCTGATCTGCTGTCATTGTCAAGACTCGGACGTATCGTTGGTACTTTTGAAGTTGTTTCCTCCATTGAGATGGTAAAAAATGTGACCTCAGGCCTCCAAGACAGACTACAGGCGCACGGGATAGAGCTTGTTGTGGCGGACAACCTTCCAACCATTTATTGTGATGGAGACAGGATCTGTCAGGTTTTTGATAACTTGCTCGGAAATGCAATTAAGTTCATGAGTGAAACGAATAGTCCTAAGATCGAGATAGGATACGAAGATATGATAGGCTTGCATCAGTTTTATGTAAGGGATAATGGCATCGGGATTGATCCGAAATATCACCGGAAAATATTTGAGATGTTCCATCGGCTAAAACAGACAGAAGATGAGGAAGGAACGGGTCTTGGACTTGCGATTGTTGAGAGGATTATGAATAGCCACGGTGGCCGGATTTGGGTTGAGTCTGAACCCGGAAAGGGTGCAATCTTTTATTTTACCTTGCCTAAGACATTGTGAGGTAACCCAAAACACATTTCTCGTTACCCAATAACAATATCTCCCTCTTCACCTAAGGGCTTGCGCGAGCCCTAAGCTCCCGCCGTCTTGAAGGCCGCATTCACAATTGTCTGCGCTTCTTCTTGAATATTGTGCAAGTGATCCTTGCCTTTGAAGCTCTCCGCGTAAATCTTATAAATGTCTTCCGTTCCTGACGGACGGGCCGCGAACCAGCCGTTTTCTGTAACTACCTTGAGGCCGCCAATGGGGGCGTTGTTGCCCGGCGCGTGGGTGAGTTTGGCAATGATCATTTCTCCGGCCAGCTCTCTTGCAGCTACCATATCGGGCGAGAGTTTCTTGAGGGCCAGTTTCTGGGCAAGCGTTGCGGGTGCGTCAATGCGTTCGTAGACGGGTTTTCCAAACCTCTCTATCAGGTCTTTGTACAACCGGTCAGGGCCGCGTTTCGTCTTGGCGGTGATCTCAGCGGCCAAAAGGTTCATGATGATGCCGTCCTTGTCAGTTGTCCAGACCGTACCGTCCTTGCGTAGGAAAGAGGCCCCGGCGCTTTCCTCGCCTCCGAAGCCGTACGAGCCGTCGATGAGCCCGCTCACGAACCACTTGAAGCCCACAGGCACCTCGGAGAGCTTGCGTTTAAGGTGCGCGGCCACCCGGTCGATCATGGAGCTTGAGACTAAAGTTTTGCCGACGGCGACATTTGGTTTCCAGTTCGAGCGGTTCTGGAAGAGATACCAGACGGCCACTGCAAGATAATGATTGGGGTTAAGCAACCCAGATTCCTTGGTTACGATGCCGTGGCGGTCGGTGTCCGGGTCGTTGCCGAAGGCTATGTCAAAACTATCCTTGAGTCCGATCAGGCTTGCCATTGCAAAGGGGGACGAACAGTCCATGCGGATCTTGCCATCCTTGTCCACGGTCATGAACCCGAAGGTCGGGTCGATGTTACGGTTGACAACCTCTATATCGAGGCCGAAACGTTCTGCAATGGGGTCCCAGTAATTCACGGCGGCACCGCCCAAGGGGTCAACGCCAATTTTCAGCTCTTCTTTGGCTATGGCCTCCATGTCAATAACGCTCGACAGATCCTCAGTGTATGGGCCGATATAGTCGTACTCGTGGGTGGTGTCTGCGGAAACCGCCTTCTCAAAGGTCGTCCTGCGCACGCCCTTGTTCCCTTCGTGCAAAATCTCGTTGGCCCTGTCTTCAATGACTTTGGTGGTTTCTGTGTCAGCAGGGCCGCCGTGCGGAGGGTTGTATTTGAAGCCGCCGTTGTTTGGCGGATTGTGAGATGGGGTGATGACTACGCCGTCTGCAAGTCCGTTCGTTTTGCCTCGATTGTAGGTCAGGATGGCGTGGGAGATGACTGGTGTGGGCGTGTAGCCGAGTCCCTCTTGAATCATAACTGTAACACCGTTTGCCGCAAAGACCTCCAGGGCGCTTGCCAGGGCCGGTTCCGAAAGAGCGTGGGTGTCCATCCCCATGAAAAGGGGACCGGTAATGTTTTTGGATATTCTGTATTCGCATATTGCCTGGGAAATGGCCAGGATATGGTTCTCGTTGAAACTGTTGTTAAAGGACGAACCCCTGTGGCCTGAGGTGCCGAAGGCGACCCTCTGGGCTGGATCCGTCACGTCTGGTTTCTGGGTGTAATAGGAGCTGACAAGTCTTGGAATATTAACAATAAGCTCACGTGGAGCTGGTTTTCCGGCCAGTTCGTGCAAGGCCATATCATACCTCCAGAAACTGGATTTTAACCGGTATGTAACAGATATACTGCGGAAAAGCCAATTAGTTTCCATCCATAATGGCCCTTTTCCGCAATCTCGGTGTCAAACTGCGGAGTTGCTTGTGCGACGTACCTCGGTACGCCTCCGCGCAACCCCTTGTTTTCCTTGACCTTGCGGAAAATTGCTCATTTCTGAATTGGAAACTTAAGCTTGTGCCCATTGAGTTTTTACGATTCGTGGATGGGCACCAATTAAATAATCCTGACGCCAAGCCGCATATCACCCACATCAGCTTCTAAGTAAATACCATGAAGACAATAAGATTATCCGGGGACTATATAACGTAGTAAATGAAAGAAGTATCACATCACCTGGTATGCCTGGTCTATGCCTGTGGAACGGGCTTCTCCATAGATTATACCCTAAAGGGTTCAACTGTAATCTATTTGTTTCACAAATCAGTCAAAAATGTAACCTAAAAGTTTACAACCTTTCAGCCTTTCCTGCCTGGTTCGAGGGCCTCGCTATGTTCTATTGAACATTATTTCAAAAGGTTATGAGGTCCTATCTTCCTGTGTTGTTTCCGGCATATATTTTGCTCTTATCTAATTCAAAGATTACTATTACAATTAGCAGGGGCCTGTCTGACCGCAAGGGCCTCGATGCAAGAGTTGAACGTCCCGGAAATTATCCTCCTTGTAGGGGCATAGTCCCAAAAAGCGTCTGTGTTACGTGACAATAAGATCACGGATACTTTAGGCAATGCTAAGCAATGACCTTAAACAAACCGTCTTTATGGTTCGGAGGTCGTCTCATGGCCAACAATAATCAGATGGTTGAGCGAAGGAGGCATAAGCGATTCAAGGTCCAGGAGGGTGGGTCAGTTGTGCTCAGGGCTCATTCTATCGAACTGGGTCAAATTATAGATGTGAGCAGGAACGGGCTTGCATTTCGTTATGTTTCTAGCCAACAACCGTCAAGCGGATTATTTGAATTGGTCATACTATCGAGCGACGGCGGTTTCTATTTGGATGAGATACCGTTTAAAATCGTTTCGGATTTCGAAACTAACGACGACCCTATCAGTTTTTCAATAACGAGGCGATGTGGCGTGCAATTCGAAAAGTTGAGGCGCAAACAGGTATCTCGGCTCGAATATTTCATCCAGAACCACACCATAGTTGAGATGCAGGTAAATCTTGCTTCCGGAAAACCAAGTGAAAACCGAATCCATCGTGGGGTGGCGACAGCACACCAAGGGCCTCTTCCTCCAATTCCCTCCCCGACAGGCACAATATCATAATCAGAGACCTATGCCATCAATGGTCGCATCACACTTCGGGCACTTGCCGTTTGTAATCACATTCTTGGATATGCGATAACCCCACCGTTCAATCAAAGGCTGGCCGCAACTGTAACAGACTGTATTCTCCCCTTCATCTCCGGGGAGATTGCCGCTGTACACATAACGTAGCCCCGCATCAAGACCGATGCGCCGTGCCTGATGAATACTTTCCGCCGGTGTAGACGGACGGTCTGTTAGCTTATAGGTGGGATGAAAACGGCTGATGTGCCAAGGTGTTTCAGGGCCGAGTGAATCCGCGATAAAGGATGCCAGCTGTTGAAGTTCTCCTTTTTTATCATTGAGCGTGGGAATAAGGAGCGTGGTAACCTCCACAAAAATTCCTAGAGACTTCATCAGCCTAAGGGTCTCCATCACGTGCTTTCGCTTTGCGCTGCATTGCTCTTTATAAAAATCATCGTTAAAGGCCTTCAGGTCCACATTCGCCGCATCAAGGTAAGGACGGATCATATGCACGGCCTCAGAGGTCATGTAGCCGTTTGTTACAAAGACATTGAGAATTCCTTTTTCGTGTGCAAGTTTGGCTGTATCATATGCATATTCAAAAAACACGGTCGGCTCTGTGTAGGTATAGGCAATGCTTCGACAATTTGCCTGCTGTGCGGCGCTCACCACATCTTGTGGGCTGTAGAGGTCACCTATAATCATTCCCTTGTGGTCTGTCGGAAGCTGAGCAATATCTGCGTTCTGGCAAAAACGGCACTTAAAATTGCATCCAACCGTGGCAATGGAATAAGAAAGGGAGCCGGGCAAGACATGATAGAGGGGTTTCTTTTCGATGGGGTCTACATGCTGGGCAATCAGCCTTCCATAAACAAGGGATTTTAGAATTCCATTCTGGTTTTCGCGAACGCCGCAGATGCCCCGTTTTCCTTCCTTAATTAAACAACGGTGGTTGCACAGGTTGCACCTGACCTTCTTATCTTCCAAGCGTTCGTAAAGATAGGCTTCCATTGGTCAATATGAGTGAGCTAAAGTGAACTAAAGTGAACTAAAGTGCCTAAAGTTGACGACTTCGTAAAAAGTCTTAATAACTTGTCATTTCGAGCAAAGCGAGAAATCTTTCCCGTATAGCATACTGAAAACATTAGATTTCTCCCTGCGGTCGAAATGACACATTCACCGCATTTGACTTTTTACGAAGCCGTCAAAGTTGAAGGACCGAAACAAATTTTAGAAAAAGTTCTTCTCCGGCAAAGGCGGATCAATTTTAGTTTACTTGAGAAGCTGTTTCAAAACCCTTTTCCTTATTCCTCTGACTTCATCAAACCTGTCGCTGCACTTGAGTGCCGGTTCACATACCCAATGGGTAAGTTGTGAGTCCGATATCGTGGCACTAGTGTGACCACCATACCTATGAAGCCACCAAAGGGGCACTTGTGAACAAAGGGCCACCTCTCAAGATGTTGGGTGTATTTTCTGAAGCTGGGGGACAGATGGAGGACCGTTCCCCATCTAAGAGGCGTTTTGCCCAGAATATTCCGGACTTGTCGTTTAAGCTCCCACACACTGAAGAATCTGGCCCGGTTATATATGCTTTGTGAAAAGATGCCTCTCAGCCTTCTTTCGATCCCCTTAATGGCGTAACAGTTTAGAACACCCAAAAAGATATGGTCCTTTGCCACACGACATGCCTCTTGAAGGGACTTTTGAGCGTCGTCCGCAAATTCCAGGGACGTAATCAAAGTGGCAATATCGAAGCTGTTGTCCTCAAAAGGGAGATCCTCGGCCGATCCCTGATGCAGATCAGCACGATGCCCAAGTTTTCCTCGCGCAATGTCAAGCATGTAAGGAGATGGATCAATACCTGTTATGTCCAGACCCATCTCCAAAAACATGAGGAGATGCCTACCTGTGCCGCACCCAATGTCCAAAACCCGTTGTCCCTGCACAGGTTTTAAGAGCCGCAGGAGAAGCTGATCTTCAAGATCGGCAACGAACCTGTTCTTAGGATTCTGATACCACTTGTCGTATTCCCGGGCTGTCTTAAAGTCGAAAACATAACCCATGGCGGTGTTTATCCGTGGCTCAAGTGGAGGTTGATTTACACTATTTTTGAGGCAAGGCCCCAAATACTGATTCTTTTACATTGAAAGAGGTATCCTAATCAAGTGGAAAACGTGTTGACTCACCTTCGCCAGAATGCCCCGTGCGGAAGCACGGGGATGAATGGCGTGGTGACCCGCCATAGCCTTGGCGAAGGCGGGTTGTTGCTTCGGCGAGTTCCGCCATCCTGAGAAACATTTAGGATGCCCTGTGCGGGAGCACAGGGAGGCTTCACTATTGCGAGGTTATTCTGCCAAATGGAGCCCTTCCGGGAGTTCTTCACCAAAGACGCGTCCTTGCTCGGACGCATTCAAGGGGACCATTTCGTACAATCTTTGAGACAACCGTTCACCACCTTCCAATCCACGGAGTCTTTCCCTGACACGTCCCCTGAGATCTGCATCAAGGTCCCTTTCCCGGTCTCCGGTAAAGCTGGACATTTGAACCACACAAAAACCTGTCTGATTCGGTTTTTTCCATTCTGTTTCAAGGATCTGTTTTATCCAGTGTTTGACGGTTCTGGACGGAACAACTACATTTAAATGCCCGAATAGGGGAATACGCGAGCCCACACGCGAAAGGACCCACATATTGAGCCCTTCACCGCGGGGTGTTCCGATGTGCTTCATGAGTGCCCTGCCTATCTTCTCCTTTATATCGACGGGAAGTCGTTCCAGGTTGGCTATGGTCCGCCACATCTCAGTCCTCTCCTGCGGAGAGACCCGGTGCAGCTTTGTTCCTTTCTTTTGGCCGGGCAGGAGGACTGGAGAAAGATCACGGAAAAGCGCAATGTGCTGGCTCTGATTCAATCCACCGGCCACCCGCCTCCACAATATCCACCACTCCCCCCGGCATTGTTGATCACGCGGAAAGATAACTCCAGCATGATACAGCTTCCATAGCTGTCGCATTCGATAATCATCGCCTGTATGACCATATCCGGGGCGAAGACAAAACCCTGCAAGATTCAACCATCTTTCTTCATGTCTGGCGCTCATTTTTCGATGGTCCGGCTCTCTTAAAAGGGAGTCCGAAAAACGCCTCAAGACTGGAACGGGCCACCTTTCCCTATTCGTACCGACAATGTTTCGCAATGCTTTCATTACATTGCTGGGTGTGACTTGGGCATCAGAAGGAGACTTTTCCGGGGTGAATGCAACCCTCAAGGTTTTCAACGCTTTATCTACAGATTTGTCAGAAATGGTTTTTTTCTTTGGGCTTTCTTTGAGTTCCTTATTTTCCGTTGTCTTCTCACTGACATTCGGTCGGATCTTGAATTGAAGTCTCCATCTATGATCTGTCTCGGTGGAGTGGCAGGCAAGCTCTAAGGTTCCAAACTCTGTAAGGCTGGCGCACAGGAAAACCGGTATTTTACGGACAACCCCTTTTTTCCCGAATCGTAAGACTGTATAGAGTGGGGGGAGTTGAAACAACGAAGCTTCACTCAAAGTTGACACCAGGCCGAGTTGATCACCGGTCCTGGAATTGGAACTGTAAAGCGAAAAAGAGACCGGCTGATTGGTCAGCACCTTGAATACTGGAGATTCTATCTCCACCTCTTCCCCTTCCTCCATCCCACGGGGTATGACACATACAGTGTTGATCCGGCCTGGCCTTTCTTTCGTCATATCTGTTGGTACAACCCTTATATAATATGAGCGAGGACTTCCACCCACAATGCGGACTCCGCGTCCCCTGCGCACCATGCCATAGTACGCAGCTCCACGTGCCACTGCCAGGGCGAGCTGATCGTTTTCAAGCACCACAGGACGCCACCGATCTTCTCCGGCCTTTGGAAACCACTCAGATACGATATCTATAATACGTTCTTTCAAAATATTGGGGGTGAGTACGCCGCCGTTGAAAAGAACGGCATCCGGTCGCAATGACAGCGTACCTGCCTGCAACTCTGCCGCAGGCGGACGAGTAGATAGGTCGTCGGGTTGTGAAGAATCTGTGTTCTTTGCCAGGTGTTTTTTCAAAAATTCTGCCAGATGGCGCGGAATGATAGGATCTGGAGCAAAAGGTAGCCCCCATTCCTGAATACCGATCCCGGTCTCTCGAATTGGCATTTCATGGGGTTGTGTATATGGAAAGAAACCGTTCATAATCGTATTCTGCACATCCTCCAAATTGATTGAGTCAGACATGGCTCCACCAACGACTCCCTTGCCACGTCCGGGAATGCTGATCCGAACACTCTGAGGCTGCCCGCTCCCCAAGATCTTTTCCTTTGCGTTTCTACAAAGGGACGTCAGGATGTGCCAGCGAAGAGAATCGAGCTTCTTTTCACTATTACCTAATATCCTGGATTCAACCAAACGGGCCAGCGCCAAATCCATGTTGTCGCCCCCCAACAGGAGGTGTTCTCCCACAGCTATACGTTCAGGGACTGGCCCGGTCTCTCCTTCCTTTACGCAAATGAGTGTAAAGTCTGTCGTCCCGCCACCAATATCGCATATAAGGATGACCGTCCCCGGAACAACTATATTATTCCAATCAGCTTCATGGCGGGCAATCCAGCAATAGAATGCGGCCTGGGGTTCTTCAACGAGAGTGATTTGAACAAGCCCTGCTTTTTTCGCTGCCTCCAAGGTGAGCTCACGACCAACTTCATCAAAGGAGGCCGGCACTGTAAGGATCAGTTCCTGCTCCTCAAACCTCTTGTTGGAATCGCCCCGGGCCATTATATGGTTCCATGCGTCACGCATATGTTTTAGATAAAGCGCAGATACTTCCACTGGTGACAGTTTTGAAACCTCTCCAGCGGCTCCCCAGGGGAGAATGGGGGCTTTGCGATCCACACCTGGATGACAAAGCCACGATTTTGCAGAGGAGATAAGTCGGCCAGGAACCTTTGCACCCTGTATTCGGGCGAACTCTCCCACAGCAAAATCTCGGTCCTCTGCCCAGAGTAGATCAAGGCTTCCTGCAGGAAGTTCATGACCGGGTGAGAGATACAGGAAAGAGGGGAGTCCTTGACGCTCAGCGATTTCGCCCTCGGCAATCAACTGAGGGATAGCAAAGGTCTGAATGGCATCTACCCCTCCGGTGGGGTGCTTGCGGGTATCAATGTATGTAATTGCGGAATTCGTTGTGCCAAGGTCAATTCCTATGACATATCGGGATCTTTTGTGTGTCATTTGTTTCATATATTGTATGGGTTCAGAGGTTCAGGGTTCACCGTTTCAGCCGTCGTAGCCTGCCGACTTCGCCATAGTAGCCATAGGCTACGACGGCTGAAACGGCTACTATGGCGAAGTCGGCTCAGGGTTGCCTTTCTTTCGTTAACTTTGCTTGTAGGAGGGTTCAGAATTTCGTTGAACCCTGAACCTCTGAACCTCTGAACCCTGAACGATTACCATATTCACGGTTGCCTAACACTAAATTCAAGCTTCCAACGTTTGGTTTCCGAAACAAACCAAAGCTCTAGTGTCCCTATCTCCGTTACCTTGATGTGTAATCGTACTCGTACCGGAGTTCCCTCCTGACCAGCTTCAGCGGGCAGCTCGGTTTCTAAGGGGACAAGTTCTTCAATCCCCTCCTCTTCCCAATCTTCTATAATGTTACCGATTTCGTCGTCATGTCGGCTCGTTGAGCCAAAAAAACGAAAAGATACTGGTTCTCCCACTACCAGGCCGAACTCCCGATCCGGCAAATCCGCCTCGGTTCCCTCCTCCATACCAAAGGGTACCACGCACAGTGTCTTAATCGGGGCAGATATTCCAGGGACTGCCGGCATTGCAGTCTCGATTCCAATGTAATAGGACCTTTCAGTGCCGCTACGGATTCTTATTCCACGGCCCCGTCGGGCCAGCCCGTAATATACACCCCCGAAAGCGACTGCCAAATCGAGTGATCCGGAGGAAAGGACCTTTAACCCTTTTTTGCCCCCATTCCAACTTTCGACGATCTCTATTATCCTGCGCTTTAAAGGCTCGGCCTTCATAACCCCACCGTTGAAAAGAACTGCCGTGGGTCCTATGACCTCATCCGGAAGGTTGCCTTCGTTTCTGTGCCTTTGGAGGAACCATGCAAGGTGCTTCATTACAGCAGGATCGGAGGCGTACGGAAGGCCAAGCTCTTTAAGCCCGGCATCATGCCTATTTCTGGGCCGGTCGGTTTCCGTGCACTTCGGGAAAAAGCCGTTCAAAACAATCTTTTCCATTTCCTTGCGAGTCAACTCGGTGCTGATGGTACCACCAATGACCCGCCGTCCCTTTCCCAGGATGGTGACCGGATGCGAGTCGCAATCACGATTTTCAAAGATTTGCTCTTTGGCCCGGCGGGCCGAGTGCAAGAGCCCTCGCATCTGCCAGTTGTCCAGTTTGATTCCTTCGCCAGCCAAACGATTTCGAATCGCATAGGCCAAAGCGAGATCGATGTTGTCTCCGCCCAGAAGGATGTGGTCGCCCACGGCTATCCGTTTAAGCTCAAGTTCCCCGTTGCTTTCCGATACAATGATCAGGCTGAAGTCTGTTGTTCCGCCGCCGATATCACACACAAGGATTACATCTCCAACGCCAACTTCACTTTGCCATGACTTGGGGGAGCTTTCTATCCAGGCATAAAAGGCTGCCTGTGGTTCTTCAAGGAGTGTAACGCGCGGCATGCCTGCCATTTCTGCGGCTCGTACTGTTAACTCCCGCGCTGTTGCATCAAACGAGGCCGGTACTGTCAAGAATATCTCTTGCGATTCCAGCAAGAAATCCGGGGCTCCTGCGGCAATCTCGTGGTTCCATGCATGGCGAATATGTTTTAGTAATCTGGATGAGGCCTCAATCGGAGAGATAAGGGGAACTTCTTCATGTGCACCCCATGGCAGTAGCGGGGCCGTCCGATCCGCACCGGAATAGCTGAGCCACGATTTGGATGACGCAATCACTCGATCAGGTACCTCAGCTCCCCTTTCCCCTGCAAAAGCACCTACCACAAACCTCTCCTCCTCTTGCCATGGGAGATTCAGGCTCCCTTCAGGAAGCTCTCCTGTAGCAAGCTGGTAAGAAAAAGAAGGTAACAGTTGTCGTTGTTCCACTGTGCCAGGGGCTACGACCTGTGGAACACGAAAAAGACGGATTACTGGGCCGTCGTCTGCCTGTTCAAATGTATCTGCATATGCGACTGCGCAGTTGGTTGTTCCCAGATCGATCCCGACGATATATCTTGATTGCATAGGAAGTTCCATTTCTCACCTCGCCCCTACCCAAACCATCCACTCTTCAAGGCTTCCGGCTCACAGAGCCTATGCCTCACAGAGGGTAGGGTAGGGGGAAGTAAACTTGATTATTTACATTGGTTGCCCATTTTCTTGGTCTATCTGACCCATTTCCACTTCAGCAGGGGCTATGACTGTAAGGTTTTGTCCCTTGGGCTGCTCAGGAAGGTCTATTCGTGTAACCTTCCAGCCAGAGTGCTGGAGAATTCCTTCAAAGGGTGGTTGGCCTGTAATGTGCCCTGTGAGTCGAATTTCAGAAGGATCAAACCCTTCGGAGACCATAACGGGCTCCCCCTCCTTTTCTGACATGACAGGGGCAAGAGTGATATGTTCGTGCAGGGCATTTCTGCAGTCCTGGTGGATGTGGCGTACAGCAGCACCAATTTGAGCGTCCGGGTATCCCGTGATGTTCTCCTGGAAGAAATCGATTAATCTTCCCTTGTTTTGGAGTATAGACAGTATACGACAAGCGCCGACATCGATTAGATCACCAGCGACAGTTTTTTTCGGTCTTTCTTGTTCTGCTGAGATCTCTGCCCCCATTCTCTTAGGCCCTTTTTCAGGAACGAGCGTACTGTCCTTGACCAACCTCCGGAGCAACAGTGAAAAGATCAGTGTCGCCGTCAAACCGGCCAGGAACAAGACAGATGGGATATAATGGTTTCCCATTGCGCGAAGTCTTCGCAACTCCGTCAGATGTGGCATCACCTCTTCTTGAGCTTCAGGGGGGATCGCAGCCACAGCCCTGTTTAGGTCGTTCAGTGTCGGATCGATATAGGATTTTGCGGCAAGATAGGCTCCTCCTGCCAAAGCCGACACTGTCAGCATGACAATCAAGAACATGGTTCCAATCATTCTCTTCATTTCAGAATTCCTCTCTTTGGCGTTTTCGTGTGTATGCCTGCAGGACGTGTCAATACAATTACCCTTTTTAACTGTTCCAACATCGATGGTTTCGTAAAAAGTCTCAATTACCTGTCATTTCGAGCGAGCCGACTTCGCCATCCGCCGTCGGCCATAGCCTATGGCGGAGGCCGAAGTAGCCTCGGCTACGACGGCTGAAAACGAGAAATCTCTACGATATAACGTGCTGAAAACAAAAGATTTCTCCCTGCGGTCGAAATGACACATTGACTGAATCCGACTTTATGCGATACCGTCAACATTCCAGCCAGCTTAAAAACTTTAAGTTTAACTCTTTGTCGGACCTTGTCAAACTTTTTTGGTCGAAAAAGCTGAGCTGTGATTTTTCTTGATTTTATCCGCTTTATCCACTATGGAAATCCTAGTGTTTTTATACTGCCAGCCAGTAGTTAGTGCCCAGGATATGTTCAAGAAAGACTTTTTGCGAAATCAACAATAGACACAATTGTGAGAAGGAGAGACCCATGGCCAGCGTAAACAAAGCAATCCTTATTGGCAACTTGGGAAGAGACCCTGAGGTTCGCTACACACCCAGCGGAACGGCGGTAGCAAATTTCAGCCTTGCCACTACAGAGAACTGGACTAATAAGGACGGCGAGAAGCAGTCTCGCACTGAGTGGCACCGTATTGAAGCGTGGGGACGATTGGGAGAAACCTGCGGTGAATACCTCTCAAAGGGTAGCCAGGTCTATATTGAGGGAAACATCCGGACGGATGAGTGGGAAGATCAGGAAGGTAACAAGCGACAAACTACAAAGATTAGGGCCTGGCGCATGCAAATGCTTGGTTCACGAGCTCAAGCAGAACCGCTCTCAAATGAAACCCTTGGCTCCGGGTCTGAAACAGCATCTAGCAAGCCACCCGAAACAGATTCTATCGGGCCGACTGAGGATGACATCCCGTTCTAGCCTCCGTGCAAGTCTCCTGCCCTGGTAAGAGTTAAGAGGCAAGGCCCCCCCTTGGGCTACGCTTTGTTTTCCTTTTCTATATCTATTTTTTCTTGTTCTTGGGGCTCAGAGTTTTCTTCTAATTTCCCTGAAGTGGCTTTCTTGAAATTCTTGATTCCCCTTCCAATACCGCTTCCAATCTCAGGAAGTTTGCCCGCCCCGAAAATGATGAGAATAATAACCAGAATTATTATTAACTCCGGCATGCCGATTCCGAACATTTAATCCCCCCCTTTTATTTGAGACCTTTGAAAAACGCGACATTTTTTTGTCAGGCAAGGAAGGCAAAAATTTTAACCGGAGGAATACATTATGTATTTCGAGGATTAAAATTCGAAGCCTGACGCCGCATCACGAAAAAATGACAGTTTTGCAAAGGTC
>DAOUTV010000070.1 GCA_030668505.1 Desulfobacterales bacterium
TGACGCGTCAATAAAGAAAGTTCACCGTTCAAAGTTCATAGGTTCAAAGGTTGTCAACCCTGAACCCCGAACCGTGAACCCTGAACCCTTGTAAAGTAGACTATAACCTTTGAACCCTGGTCGCCTCTGGCGCCGCCGAAGGCGGGTAAACCTTGAACCCTGAACCCTGAACCTGAAACCTATCACTTTAGAAAGTGGTTTCTTGAGTTTGTTGAGTTCCTCGGGTTTGCCTATTGGTTTAAGCTTTTCATCTTGCAGTATAAGACTTTGAAGTTTATTATGTTTGGATCGCTCCTTTGTGGGTAGAAGCTGTTTCAAAACTCTTTGACGACTCCATTTTGGCCATTTTTGCTAAAAGTTATTAGCGAAGCGAAGTGTTAAAAATTGTAACTGTTTGAGGGCGTTAGCCCGAGTTTTACAATTTTAGCGAAGCAAGCTTGATGATCTCGTAAAAAGTCATGATTCGTCATGCCGGACTTGATCCGGCATCCAGAACATGTTGATTTCACTGGATTCCGGCTTTCGCCGGAATGACAGAAAGAGGTGTTTTTCGACTTTTTACGAAGCCATCAAGCTTAGAACTTTCAAAAATGGCCAAACAGACCAAGAAAAAGGGTTTTGAAACAGCTTCTAGATCTTTTACTTCACTGGGTTCACCTTGTTCAATGCCGCCTCCAGCGGACCTCTACAGGGATTTTTCAGGGTGGTAGTGGCCATGCCTTTAGATAAGATTGCCGTGCGCGGCGCGCGCCAGCACAACCTAAAAAATATCGATGTCGACCTACCTCGAAATCGACTCGTCGTAATAACCGGCATTTCCGGATCCGGTAAATCGACCCTTGCCTTTGATACGCTTTATGCTGAAGGGCAGAGGCGATATGTTGAGTCACTTTCAGCTTATGCTCGCCAGTTTTTGGAACAGATGGACAAGCCTGATGTGGACAGCATCGAAGGTCTTGCTCCAGCCATAGCCATTGAGCAGAAAACAATCAGCAAGAATCCACGTTCAACAGTGGGTACCGTAACGGAGATCTACGATTATCTTCGGCTACTTTTTGCCCGTATAGGCAAGCCGCATTGCCACAGGTGCGGACGACGCATTACAGCACAGTCCACCCAGGAGATCGTGGATCAAGTCATGGCGCTCAAGCCGGGCACCAAGGTCACAATCCTGTCTCCCGTGGTCACCGGCCAGAAAGGGTCGCATCACAGGCTGTTTCAAAGGCTGCAAAAGGACGGTTTTGCGCGAGTCAGGGTGGATGGCACTGTGTTTGGCTTGGATGAAGTGGTTCCCCTTGATAAGAAAAAAAAGCATAGCATAGAGGTGGTAGTAGACCGCTTGGTTATTAAAGAATCGGTCCGAAATCGTCTGGCCGACTCTGTCGAACTTGCCATAGGACTATCGGAAGGCCTGGTCACAGTGGACCTGATACATGGCGAGCCGCTTACCTTCAGCGAAAAGGCGGCCTGCATCCTTTGCGGTATCAGTTATCCTCCGTTCACTTCAGCCAGTTTTTCATTTAACAGTCCTCAGGGGGCCTGTCCGGCCTGTAACGGCCTCGGCTCAATGATGGTCTTTGACCCTGACCTGATCGTATCCGACCCCGGCCTTTCTCTGAGGGAGGGTGCGATCGCCCCTTGGGAAAATCGACATTCGGTCTACTTCTATCAGGTATTGGATGCCATCACGCGACATTTTCAAGTAAATGTCTATACACCGTTCAATGAATTCCCTGAAGCCCTAAAAGATCTCATCCTTTATGGGTCCAAGAGTAATCCCATGCCGTTTTACCTTGAACGGGACGGCAGACGCTATACTTACTCCAGGCCCTTTCAGGGAGTCATTCCAAGCCTTGAACGGCGTTACAAGGAAACCAAATCACACAAGACCCGAGAAGAAATAGAGCGGTTTATGAACGTGCGACCCTGCCCTGATTGTAAAGGTGCAAGGCTCAAACCGCAAAGCCTTGCAGTAACGGTCGACGGGGAGTCCATCTATAAGGTGTGCAGACGCTCAGTCGCTGAACTCCTTGGCTTTTTTCGGGCGATTCCTCTTTCCCCCCGAGACAGGCTCATTGCGGACCCCATACTGAAAGAGATCACCGAAAGGCTCTTTTTTCTGACAGAAGTAGGAATAGGCTATCTGACCCTTGACCGGACTTCGGCAACCCTTTCGGCAGGTGAAGGGCAGCGGATTCGCTTAGCCACTCAGGTCGGTTCCAAGCTAACCGGCGTACTTTATGTCCTGGATGAACCAAGTATCGGGCTCCATCAGCGGGACAACAAAAAACTCCTTGGGACTCTCAAAAAGATGTGTGATCTGGGCAATACGGTTCTTGTGGTGGAGCATGATGCAGAAACAATCCTTTCGGCAGACTATGTGATTGATATGGGACCCGGAGCCGGGGCCGACGGCGGGCACCTGGTATTCAGCGGATCATCCGAGGCATTGATTCAGCACGAGACCTCTGTTACTGGTCAGTACCTGTCGGGTCGCAAGACCATACCTGTGCCACCTAATCGCCGTCCGCCTAGATATGGCCACATAGCTGTTGTGGGGGCATCAACCAATAATCTCAAAGATATCACGGTTCGGTTCCCGCTGGGTTGTTCTGTATGCGTAACCGGGGTATCGGGCTCGGGCAAATCGAGCTTGATCGTTGATACACTGTATCGATCTTTGGCCCGTCGATTCTATCGTTCCAGGAAATCCGTGGGCAAATACAGCCGGATGACCGGCCTTGAAAAGATAGATAGTGTCATCAACGTAGACCAGTCCCCGATCGGACGGACTCCTCGTTCCAATCCAGTTACCTACACAGGGGTGTTTGCAGATATTAGGGGCTTGTTTGCCAAAACGCCGGATGCCAGAGCACGCGGTTATAGACCTGGACGCTTCAGCTTCAACGTTAAAGGAGGACGGTGCGAGGCGTGTCGCGGGGATGGAATTATCAAGATCGAGATGCACTTTCTCCCTGATGTGTATGTGACGTGTGACGTGTGTCGAGGAAAGCGGTACAATCGGGAGACCCTGGACATCAGGTATAAGGGAAAGAACATCTCGGATGTGCTGGATATGACCGTAGACCAGGCCCTCGATTTTTTTGGTAAGATCAAGAAGATAAGAACCAAGCTTCAAACCTTGGCAGAAGTGGGTTTGGGCTATATTCGCCTCGGACAACCCGCGACCACCCTTTCCGGCGGGGAGGCCCAGCGGGTCAAATTGTCAAGGGAACTCAGCAAGCGGGCAACCGGAAGAACCGTCTATATCTTGGATGAGCCTACGACAGGGCTCCATTTTGCCGACATCCAGAAACTCTTGGATGTGTTGGACCGGCTAGCAGATGTTGGCAACACCATCATCGTGATCGAGCACAATATGGACGTCATCAAGTCAGCCGATTACATCATCGATCTTGGGCCGGAAGGAGGAGATAAGGGAGGTCATGTAGTGGGGTGCGGCACCCCCGAGGAGATTGCGCAACTCCCGGCATCCCACACAGGCAGGTTCCTAAGAAAGGTGCTAAAGGGGTTTTGAACGGATGCGGTGCCCCTTTGACTTTGCTGAAGTGAGCCTGTAACGGAGGATATCCAAGCTGAGGCTAAAATCTATGTTCTCGACAAAGATATGGGCCGGACACTGGATATGGGCGGGTGCATAGTTCAGAATGCCGCAAACTCCGGCGCTTACCAGCTTGTTCGCAACACCTTGAGCGAATTCCGGCTTCATGGCAATCACACCGATCTCAACACCCGTTTCCTTGACCAGACGATTCATATCGTCCAAGGGTGCAACCTCTACGCTTTCGATCTTTGTGCCGATTCTCCTCTTTTTTTTGTCGAATGCTGCCACAAATGTGTATTTGTGGTCCATGAGTTGGGCATGCCTTACGAGAGCCCAGCCAAGATTTCCTACGCCTACCAGACCCAAACGCCATTCTCTGTCCAGACCAAAGATCTTTCTAGTTTCAAACAGGAGTTCTTTGACATAATAGCCAATACCCCTAACTCCGAATTGACCAAAATAGGCGAGATCCTTCCGGACCTGTGCGGGATTAATGCCGCACAGGTCGGCTAGGCGTGCAGAGGAGATTACTTCTATGTCCTCTTGGTCTAGCAACTCAAGGTTCCTTGCATAGACCGCCAGGCGATTAATTACGATTGAAGGAATTCTTGGTGGTTTCACAGGAATAGGCTTAAAACAAAAAAAACGGGGTTGAGCACCGCCTGAAGCAGGTAACCGCAACCCCGTCAATGTGTTTCTGTTTGATTAATGAGCAAACAGAGCCGCTATCATTTTTGACTGCGGATGTGCATAGATAAGGATCAAGGCAATAACCAGCGCATAGATACACAGGGACTCGACCATGGCCAGACCAATCAGCATGGTCACGGTCACTTTACCCGATGCTTCAGGGTTCCTGGCAATACCTTCAACTGCACCCCTGATTGCATAGCCCTGGCCGATACCGGTTCCAAAGGCTGCAACTCCAATGCCGATGCCGGCGGCAAAGACGGATACGGTGAAGTACCTAAGGCCGGCAACAGCCGCCTCATCACCCGCTGCATAAGCTACCGTGCAAAGGGCAAACAGGACAAACGTGGTTCCCAGAGTGGATAATGATACTTTCTTGAACATAGACTCTTCCCTCCTTTACTTTAAGGTTTTTATATCAATGGGCTTCTTCCATTGCACCAGCAAAATACATTATAGAAAGTAAGAAGAACACAAAGGCTTGGACCAAGCATACAAAAATACCGAGTGCCATGATGGGCAGCGGGGCGAAAAAGGCGCCTGCCAGCATAAAGAGAATAGCCAAAACCAACTCGTGGCCGGCCATGTTTCCAAAAAGACGGATGGTGAGAGACAGTATACGGGCCCCGTGGCCGATAAGTTCAATCGGCAAAATGATGGGTACCATCCACCATACCGGCCCCATAAAGTGCTTGATGTATTTAGGCCCGTGATACATGACACCAATCACGTGGGTGAGGGGGACCACAACAAGAGCAACGGACAGGGTCGTGTTAACACTGGCGGTAGGCGGGAAGAACCCTGGAACCAGGCCTATGAGATTGCACACAAAGACATATATGAATATTGTGGCAAGAATCGGAAAGAAGCGGCGGCCTTCTTCTCCTGCAACGTCGACAATAAAATCTTCCATGCCTCCGATTACGAGTTCGAAAACACTTTGCCCATTAGCGGGAATCATGCCGATCCCCTTGGTAGCAAGAAATGCGAGCACTATCAGCAGAATCATTACAAACCACGAATAGATCACGTGGGGATAGTGGTGGGCAAAATCCCCCAAGCCGATAGCGTCAAATAGTGAGACTAGAAAAAGGATTGGATGTTCCATATCACGCCGCCTCCTTAAAAATGATTTTCCTTATCTCATTGAATATTGCTATGAAGATGCTTGTAACCACAACGGAAAGCCCGATGATTAGTCCAAGCGGATTTACATAATGATCTGATATAAGTATAAATATTATCAATGCACTGACCAGGAAACGTATATAGTACTTACCTAAAACCACCCTTGTTGTGGCAAGATGTGGCGGAGTCAGGGCCTGCTTGAGTGTCCGGTATAAAAGCTGAAAATTAATGCTTACAATGAGGCCCCCGGCCAGAATTCCCCATGCAAAAGGCCCTGGTGCCAGGATGAAGCCGGATATTGTCACAATACAAAGAACAATCCAGTTCGTCAGCGTTATAAATTTGAGCAGTTTCCTTTCTATACGCACGGCCTGTAGTCTTCCTCTTACAACCTCCGGCTCTTTTCTATGGCCAGGTAAATGTTGCGAAACCCTGCAATGATACCAAGGCCAAGAAAGATGAGTGTGAACCACGGGGAGGTATCATACCGAGTGTCCAGCCATAACCCTATGGCCAGGCCGATTACTATAGCCAGGGCAATCGAAAAGCTCAAGCTGCTGTAATACCATAGCTCCCTGAACAGCTTCTTGGTTTCTTTTTCCATGACAAAGAGCGCTTACCCAAAAGACCGCCCAAAGGACCGCATAGTGCGAAAGATCCAGCCTTTGGAGATTAAAGCGCCTCGTACCATATCACGGCTTACAAGTCAATCCCTAAATTCGCAGAGTACCAAAAACCTCTGTGGCTGCCAGGATCGTCGCCTGGATGTCTTCTTCACTGTGGGCACTTGAAACGAAAAGTGCCTCATATTGAGATGGGGCCAGGTAGATGCCCCGTTCCAGCATCCCCTTGAAATATTTTTTAAACATCGTCAGATCACTTGTCTGGGCTTCAGCAAAATTTGAAACCCGCTTTTCCGTGAAAAAAAGCCCCAGCATAGAACCAACCCGATTGGTCACCGCGGGCAGGCCTGCCTTGCCAATGGCCTTCCTGATGCCTGCCTCCAGCATCGCTGACCTGGTTTCCAGAGTTTCATAAAACTCAGGCTGCTGCAAGCATCTCAACGTGCAGATTCCGGCAGCCATGGCCAGCGGGTTCCCGGAAAGGGTGCCGGCCTGATAGACCGGGCCTTCCGGTGCGACCTTCTTCATGATTTCCTTTTTTCCGCCATATGCCCCAACCGGGAGTCCGCCCCCAATGACCTTGCCCATGCAGGTGAGATCCGGCATGAGATTGTAGAGGGCCTGAGCACCGCCATAAGCGACACGGAAGCCTGTCATGACCTCATCAAATATAAGTATGATCCCGTGGTCGTGTGTTAATGCCCTCAAGGTTTCTAAGAACCCGGGCTCAGGCGGAACAAGTCCCATGTTTCCTGCCACTGGTTCAACAATAATGGCGGCAATGTCGTCCCCCTTTTTAGAAACCACGTCGGTTACTCGCTCTGCATCGTTGTATGGAAGTGAGAGTGTGTTTTGCACGAACGCCTCAGGGACACCGGGGCTGCCGGGAATGCCTAATGTAGCTACCCCAGAGCCTGCTGCTACCAGCAGGGTATCGGCGTGGCCATGATAGCAACCGTCGAACTTAATCAACAGATCCCTGCCCGTAACGCCCCGGGCCAGGCGAATCGCGCTCATGGTGGCCTCGGTGCCGGAGTTGACCATCCTGACCATCTTCACTGATGGAACCGCCTCGATGACCATCTCGGCCAGTTCTATCTCAAGATCTATAGGGGCCCCAAAGCTGGTCCCTCGGTCCAGAACCTTTTGGATGGCCGCTATCACCTCAGGATGGCGGTGCCCCAAGATCATTGGGCCCCAGGAACCGACATAGTCTATATAGGCGTTGCCATCGGCATCGAACAACCTGGAGCCTTCAGCTCGCTGGATAAAAACGGGTTCTGTGCCTACTGAACGGCAAGCCCGCACCGGGCTGTTCACTCCACCAGGGATTACTTTTTGGGCCTGCGCAAATAGTTTTTCAGAAACGTAATGCTTCATCTACAACGATGGTCCCCCCCTTGCATTATTTCGATTCTTCCTTTATTTGATGGCTTCGCAAAAAGTCATGATTCGTCATGCCGGACTTGATCCGGCATCCAGAACATGTTGATTTCACTGGATTCCGGCTTTCGCCGGAATGACGATTTAAAGAATTGCTGACTTTTTACGAATGCATCTTTATTTGAAGGCCTCGGAAA
>DAOUTV010000176.1 GCA_030668505.1 Desulfobacterales bacterium
CGTCGAACATCCAACATCGAACGTCGAATGATGATGTCGCTCCGCTCTTCAAATTATTTTAAGATCAAATAAAAAAACCAATGCCGAACAATCAACGGCTATTTCTGTTTTTTTTCAGCCCTTCGACTCAGCTTAGGGCCGTGAGCCTGTCGACCGGCCGTTTTGATACTCGTAACGAAAATCTTAATTAATTCTTCTGTTTCCTCTAAAATATCATTTAGTAGTTCAGGTTTTTTAAACTCTGTTTCTTCAGCTTTTCCATTCAACATTCGATGTTGGACGTTCGATGTTCGATGTTCATTTTTTTCAGTAAACCTTCCACAGTCCATCCGGTGCAAAAACAACTTAGCGCTTATGGCCCTAACCCTCTCGGAAAAATGACGTAATAGATCTTTCAGCTTCACCCTTCGCTATTGGGAGAGACATGAAATGGTCTCCATCTAATGAACGGAAAAGGGCCAGCGGACATATTCTCCGAATGTCACTCTGATAATTTGCGTCGATGCCACCGTCATATATTTGCAGAACCCTATCTTTACGAGCATAAAGACACAAAACAGGGGTCCTGGTCAAACACACCCCTTGCAGGGGCCTTAGGGTCACAAATTCAGAAATCGTTTTAAGTAGTCTGGCCCTCCTTCGCTTTAATGCACCGAAATGGTCTTTCCCTTTAGTAATACCAGGAAACAACGCATCGGCATAATGCCTGGCGGCGTCGCTCAGTCCGGGCAAGCCACGTTGAGCAGGAAAAAACTTTCTATAATACGCAATAAATGAGCTCATCACGGCCTGTGGGCCCAGCCTGGGAATCGCATTGACAAGCACAAGTCTTTTGACGGGTTCTCCCAGATGGTAAACTGCGTACAGCAATGGCAATGCCGAATAACAAGGGCCGATGCCGAACAGAGACAACTGCTCTTTGTCGGTCAGGCGGCATGCGCAGGAAAGCATATGAATTGTGTCTCTTATGGTAGTTCCGAGGGAAAACTTGTTTGAGGAACCGCCATGGCCGGAGTAGCTGAAAGAGATAAGATCGAATTGTCTCCTGATAAGCCGACGAAAAATACCTACCTGTTGGGAAAGATTTCCGCCAATCAGCGGCGGTACAAATACAAGGCCCCGAGGAGAATTGTTTCGAACGCGTACCCACTCCAGAGCGTCCTTTCGTCCCACCCGATAAAATCCCTTTTCAAACAAGGTATTCATATGCCCCTTGAAAAAACCGGACCTGTGCGGTTAGTGGATTCGTCGTCTTATCAATACCATCTAAATCCCCCCTAACCCCCCTTTTTCAAAGGGGGGAATCCACTTTTGGCTAAAAAGTCCCCCTTTATTAAAGGGGGATTTAGGGGGATTTTTCAAGTAACCGCACAGGTCCCAAAAAACCGACACTGCGAAACCGTTCCACGTCGAACTTAGGGCTTGCGCAAAAATAACTTACCATTTTGGCATTTCAGCTTCAGGCCATCTTTGGCCGATACTCATTCCCTGGCCCAGTCCTGGTCTATAGGCTTTAGTGAGCTAATCTTGCGGTTCCAACGGAAAACAAAGTATACCAGTCAGTCTGTCGCATAGCGCCAGGGCGGGCGCAAAATCCGCGAAATAGCCAGCTATTCCTGTGGTTTTGCTCAATCGGATCGTCCAAATTTAACCCAAATCTGATCGCCAATTCTGTCAAGTTATTCTTGCGCAAGCCCTTAGCAATACTACAGACTTTTTGTTAAACTGTCTATGCCTGCGGAGTAATGTAAAGAAACCCCACCCAGAGAACGTGGCTTTGATTTGCCCGATAGAAGGGGGCTTAAAATCCCCCTTTTTAAAAGGGGGATTTAGGGGGATTTTAAAGACCATTCCAGAAAATCCCCCCCGGCCCCCCTTTAAAAAAGTGGGGGGATTTGTACTCAAGTCAACGACTTTAACATTCATTTTGTTTTCGGCAAAGCCAATTGACTCTGACCCCGCCCTGAGGACGGGGTTTCCCGGGATGAAATGAACGAAAAACGCATCAACACAATCGCCATGGAACTGGCCCTTGAACTTCATCAGGTCCCGGCACAAGAGGAAGTCTGGGTTAGAGTACCCCGGTAATCTACCATATATTGTGGATAGTCTGTGATTGAACGTGTCCGGCTTGAAATTCGTAGCCTATTGATGTAAAAGCTCCCCAGAAAAAGTCGCAAAGTTCGGAATGTAATTCAAGCAAGGGGGGAACCTTTATGGTGATCCAAAGGCTCAATCGTGGTATCAGAAATACCAGTGTGTGGGCCTTTTTTGATTTAAACCTGAACTGAGCGATTTTTTGCGAAGATATGTGCTGAGATCTTGATGCGGCAAGGTTTGCGAAAAACGGAGGCATACCCGTGGATATGTCGAGGCTTTTCGCAAGTCCTTGATGCGCAAGAGATTGGTGCAGATCGAGTAAAAAATCGCTCAATTTAGGTTAAAGGCAATTGAGGATTTTCCGGAGGCCGGCAGATCCTCCCTTGAAGCATAAGAAAAAAAGGGCGAGTTACCAATAAAGGATCTAATGATGGAACAAGTTAGCGCACTTAACGTGGCAATTGTTGGTGGAGGTCCTGGCTGTAAGGCGATTATGGATGTAATGTTTGCCGAAACGCTCAGCCAGCTTCGGATGAAGCTCATCGGAGTAGCCTCTAGAAATCCCAAGGCTGTGGGTTGTCTCTACGCCCAGAAAAAGGGAATTTATACAACAACGGATTACCGCAACCTTTACAAGTTCAAAGATCTTCATATGATCATCGAGCTAACAGGTAGCGATACATTAGAAGATGAGATCTCCCGAACCAAGCCACCACGCGTCAAATTGATGGACCATGTCGCTGCACGTGTCTTCTGGGACATCTTTAACGTTGAAGAACAAAGAATTGCGGAACGGCGGCAGGCTGAGGAGGCGCTCAGGGAAAGCGAACAGGAGAAAGACGCTATTCTCAATAGCATGTCTGAGGATGTGGTGTACCACGACATGGAACACAGGATAGTATGGGCGAACAGTGTGGCAAGTAAATCGGTTGGCTTAACCCCTGATGATTTGGTAGGGCAACATTGCTACGAGATGTTTCATCGGCGGACCAAGCCCTGTCCAGGCTGTCCTGTTTTGAAAGCTCGTGAAACAGGTGAACCACAGGCGGCAGAAATGACCAGCCCGGATGGGCGAACGTGGTTCGTACGCGGTTATCCGGTTCGGCATGTAAATAACGTTATCGCGGGCGTGGTCGAGGTTACACTTGAAATCACCAAGCGTAAGAGGGCTGAGGAAGCTCTGCGGCGAAGTGAAAACCTATTGCGGATGCTCATTAATGCAACCAAAGAGGCAATAATATCAATCGGCCAAGACGGGTTAATAACCTTATTCAATCCTGCAGCTGAAAAAATGTTTGGCCTTAAAGAGGAGGAAATGATAGGCCAGCCACTTGACCTGCTGATGCCCGAAGACGTCAGAGATAGGCATCGGCAATACTTGGAAAGCTATTTTGCCACGGGTAAGTCTAAAAAGGCAATCGGTAAAATCGTTGAGCTGCCGGGGTTACGAAGTAACGGAAAAGTGTTCCCCATGGAGATCTCGCTTTCCGCAGGCAAACATGGCGACAAAAAATTTGTCATTGCTGTTGCCCGGGATATCACCGAGCGTAAAGAAGTGGAGGAAGAGAGAAAGACGCTTGAAGCCCAGCTCCAACACGCCCAGAAGATGGAATCCGTTGGCACCTTGGCTGGTGGTATTGCCCATGACTTTAACAATCTGCTTATGGCGGTCCAGGGAAACGTATCCTTGATGCTTCTGGATATTGATTCCACGCACCCCACCTACGAACGGTTAAAAAACGTTGAAAAGCAGATTCAAAGCGGAGCCAGATTAACCTCACACCTCCTCGGATACGCCAGAAAGGGAAAATATGAGGTCAAGCCCCTTGACCTGAACCAATTATTAAAAGAGACCTCTGACGCCTTTGGCAGAACCAGAAAGGAGGTTATGATTCACTGGGAGCTTTCCGAGGACTTGTCTGCAATAAAGGCAGATCCCGGGCAGATAGAGCAGGTGCTTTTAAATCTTTATGTGAATGCTGCAGATGCCATGCCTGGTGGCGGGAATCTTATCCTGAAAACCATGAACATGACCCACAAGGATATGAAGGACAAGGTCTATGATCCAAAACCGGGCAAGTATGTCTTGTTAACGGTGACTGATACAGGCACCGGTATGGACGATGAGACCATAGCGCGCATTTTTGATCCGTTCTTTACGACCAAGGAGATGGGCCGCGGCACCGGACTTGGTTTGGCATCCACTTACGGTATTATTAAGGGCCATGGCGGATATATTGATGTCGACTCCAAGAAAGGGCAAGGGTCGACCTTCAATATTTATCTACCTGTATCAGAAATAAAGTTCGAGAAAGCTATCGAAGCTGCTGAGCAGTTCATTAGGGGAACCGGAACGGTCCTCGTGGTAGACGATGAAGATGAAGTCCTAGAAATAGCCAAGGAGTTGTTGGAGGCCATGGGCTACAGGGTAATTAGCGCCAAAGACGGAAAAGGGGCTGTCGAGGTTTATAAGAAGAATCAGGGTGACATAAACATTGTTGTATTGGACATGGTTATGCCCAATATGGGTGGTGGTGAAGCCTATGACCGCATGAAGGAGATCAACCCGGACATAAAAGTCCTGCTTTCAAGTGGTTTCAGTATTGATGGTGAAGCTACAGAGATAATGGAACGAGGCTGTGACGGTTTTATTCAGAAGCCATTCAAAATGAAAGATTTTTCTGAAAAAATAATGGAGATTCTAAACAAAGGATAGGCTGCACCGTGTATTGAGAACATAGCGTCTGTGAAAGCAACTCCCCTAACCCGGACAAGCCGGAACCAAAAAGAAGTGACTAAAGTGAACTAAAGTGACTAAAGTTAAGGAATGCGCCTCTGGCGCACCCTGTTTTTAAGACTGACCACGCCAGCCGACTTCGCCATAGTAGCTTTGCTACGAGCCGACTTCGCCATAGAAGCCTCGGCTACGACGGCTGAACGGCTGAACGGCTGAAAAGGCGTGCACATTAACTTTAGCTCACTTTAGACACTTCAAACTTTAGCTCACTATTAATCAATAATTACGAGACGTCTAC
>DAOUTV010000020.1 GCA_030668505.1 Desulfobacterales bacterium
CTCCAGGTGCGCGCCTTTCAAAGCTATTTCCCCGGCTTGATCGTTCCCGAGCATAGCACGTCGATAGGTGCTCTGGGGGTTGCTTTACAGGCCCTTGAATTGGGGATAGAAAATCATCTGAATTTTGAAGGATCGATTGTCAGTGCGAGAGAGGAATCTGTTGGTCTGCCCTTGGCATCCAAGCTGGAGTTGAAGCAGACGGATTTTCCAGAGGACAACGAGGTTAGAAAAAGGTCGATCAAGAAAAACCTCCCAGTCTATTTAGGTATCGATATTGGCTCTACAACTACTAAATATGCCCTAATTAATGAAGATTGCGAGATTATTCATAAGAAATATATCCACACCCAAGGAAAGCCGGTTGAGGTGACGCAGAAGCTATTAACAACAATTCGAGATGAAATGGGAGACGAGATTGAAATTATTGGAATAGCCACGACCGGATCAGGTCGAAATGTGGTTGGGGATTTCCTGAATACGGACCTGATCATCGACGAGATCACGGCCCACGCCAGGGGTGCTGTGGAGATAGATACCACAATTGATACGATCTTTGAGATCGGTGGTCAGGATTCAAAGTACATTTATATCGCAAACACTTATCCCCTTGATTTTGACATGAACAAGGTATGTGCTGCCGGTACGGGGAGTTTTCTCCATGAACTTGCTAATAAGTATGGCATCAATATCGTGGGTGAATTTCAGGAGATCGCACTCTCATCCGATCATCCAATAAAGTTGGCAGAGCGATGCACTGTTTTCATGGAATCAGACCTGGTTTCTTATCATCAAAAAGGGGTTTCAAAGAACGATCTCATAGCAGGACTTTGCTATGCCATTGTCTACAACTATCTTAATCGTGTTGTGGGTAAGAGAAGAGTGGGCCAAAGGGTCATGTTTCTTGGGGGGCCTTCTTTAAACAAAGGTGTAGTGGCGGCCTTCGAAAATGTCCTCGGTCGTGGTCTTGTCGTTCCCAAGCACAGGGAAGTGCTTGGTGCCTTTGGGGCTGCAATTAGCCTGAAAGAAAAGATGATTCGTGAAAACAAGAAGCGAAGTATATTCCGGGGATTGGATAGCGCCATCAACGATCGAATGGCTTATAAGGAAAAGACCTGCCGTGCAGACCCCAAATGCCACAATCAATGTAAGCTCAAAATATACAATTTTGATGGCCGAAAGAGTATCTGGGGAGGAGAATGCGGTCGGTATGAACTGATCGGGAGAAGGGGCCCAAAGAAAGAGAACTACTTCCAATTGAGAGAGAAGATATGGCAGGCCCATATGTCGGGTGTCTATGAAGAGTTGAGCGGAGAACGCGTCATGGAGGTAAATGGACGGCCAACAGTTGGGATGCAAAGGGCGCTTTACTTCCACCAGACCGGGGTTTTATGGGCACATTTTTTTGATCGACTCGGTTTCAGACTTGTCCTCACTCCGCCTACCAACAGCCGTATCTCAAGTGCTGGAATCGAAGCGATGAACGCAGAGACCTGTTATCCTGTCAAGGTATCCCATGGTCATGTTAAGGAACTTATTGGAAAGACAAGCTACCTGTATCTGCCCTCCATTGTCAACGTGCGCACCCCAGATGACTCTGAGAAGGGGTTTTATTGCCCCCTTGTACAGGCTAACCAGTATATGGTTCGTAGTGCCCTTGAACTTGAAAAAGGCTCCATTTTGAGCCCAGTTATCCATCTCAAATACGACACTCCCAGCCTATCCCTGGAACTGGGGGAACAGCTTTCAAAAAGGCTCGGAAAAAGCAGATTAGAAATTAGAAAGGCCCTTGAATATGCTTTGGAGAGGCAGAATGAATTTATCAGGGCAATGCATGAAAAGGGCAAGGAAATCATGGCCACTCACAGCCATGAAAGCCCTTTGGTCGTGGTCACAGGACGTCCTTACAACCTGTACGATGAAAGGTTGAATTTGAGGCTTGGACAGAATTTGGCCAAGATTGGCGTGAGTGCCCTGCCCATGGACTTCATTGATGTCACCTCTGTAGACCTTTCTGACTTTCCTTCCATGTACTGGGGATTGGGGGCCCAGATTCTGAGAGCCGCCAAATTCATAGAGGGCCATGCCAATTATTTTGGTCTCCATATTACAAATTTCAGCTGTGGTGCAGATTCTTTCATTGAGCATTTTTATAAGTACATTATGGGAGATAAACCCTACCTCATTTTGGAACTGGATGAGCACAGTGCGGTAGCGGGTGCGATGACGAGATTGGAGGCCTACAAAAATGTCATTGAAAATACTATGCAGAAACTGAATACCGAGTTGTACGTAGGACTAAAGGCAGCCAATTGAGGTAAATATGGAAGCACAAAAGAGTGCGACTTTTCAATCCCTTTCTGAAAATGTTGGACAATTTAGCCTCCGGGATAAGACCTTGCTAATACCTGAGATGAACAGAATAGGCGCTCATCTCCTTGCCGGGGTTTTTAGGAGCTTCGGCGTTAATGCTTTAGTCATGGAAACCTATGAGGGCCTTGATCTTGGTAAGGAGTTCACTTCAGGAAAGGAGTGTTTCCCGTGCCAGGTGACCACCGGTGACATCCTGCTTTTCCTGGAAAAGGAAAAGGAAAGCTTGGGTGACGACTTTAACCCTGAAGATTACATATTTTTTATGCCCGAGTCGGATGGTCCATGCCGTTTCGGAATGTATAATAAATACCAGAGAATCGTCTTAGATTCCTTCCCTGAATTTAGAGGAGTGAAAATCGGTTCGCTCACTTCAGAGAATTCCTATGCCCTCAAAGGTATGATTGAGAAGGAACGGACCAGGGATTTCCGTAAAGCGGCCTATTTTTCCGTGGTGATAGGTGACATCCTGGACAGGCTTCTCTGGAGGATAAGGCCCTATGAAAAAGAACAGGGTGCGACAGATGGTTTCATAGAGCGATCCATGATGACAATGGCCGATCACTTTGAATCTTATGGTGCCAAGAAAGACTTTGATACGATTCTTGATAAACTGGAAGCGGTTATTGAAGAGGGAAAAGCCCTTATTGACCCTGACATTCCTCCCAAACCCCTGATCAGTATTGTGGGTGAGATTTACCTGAGAACCCATGTAAAATCCAATCAGGATTTGATCAGGATGCTGGAGCGATACGGGGCTGAGGTCGTGAACGCCACTATTGCTGAATGGGTAAATTACACGACCTATGATAAGGTGAGGGAGGCCAAGGTAGGGCTCCGGTTGAATCTTAAGCAATTTCGTTTCGACAAGGCGAAATCTAACCTTAAACAGGTTCTCAGCTATGGGGGGGATCTCCTGTACCAGCATATCAGACTTGATCAGGCCTACAAACGGGTGAAACCTTTACTTGACCTGGCTGGGGATCATCGGATAGCGCACCTGGAAAAAACCCTTATAAAGAATGATCTCTATTCTTTCGAGTTAGGAACGGAGGCGTGTCTGAGCATTGCCGGGATCATGGAACATATGCACGATGGGTATAACGGCATAGCAAACGTATATCCTTTTACCTGCATGCCGAGCACTATTACCTCATCTATTGTGAGACCTATCATGAACCGTGAAAGGATTCCCTATCTGGACGCCCCTTATGATGGCAGCTATCAGCCCGGCAGGGAGGCTGGCATCAGGACTTTTATGTACCAGGCGTATCAGCACCATAAGAGACGTGGGAGGAAAAAACACAGTTAGTGTCCACCCAGAAACGGCATCTTTTGTCCCGATACTGCGTTCTCCGCAGGTTTCTATCCTCGACGTAGCGCTGCTACGCCTGCGGTAGAAACCTTTGTGCGGCCTTGTCTCGGAACAAACCCTACCATTTCTGGATCGACACCGGTTAGGCGTTCAGAGGTTCAGGGTTCAGAGGTTGTAACCCCGAACGGTGAACCTTGAACCTGTGAACGGTTAACAAAAAGGTTTATTCTTTCGATGTCGTGACGGTGGTCTCGTATACT
Organism: Desulfobacterales bacterium; assembly: GCA_030668505.1. Classification (GTDB taxonomy): domain Bacteria; phylum Desulfobacterota; class Desulfobacteria; order Desulfobacterales. The sequence goes on from DAOUTV010000020.1 coordinate 3,943, forward strand.
CACCTTCGCCAGAATGCCCCGTGCGGAACACGGGGATAAATGGCGTGGTGACCCGCCATAGCCTCGGCGAAGGCGGGTTATTGCTTCGGCGAGTTCCGCCATCCTGAGAAACAGTCAGGATGCCCTGTGCGGGAGCACAGGGAGGCTTCACTTTTATGCCTGAGCCCAAAAATCAAACACCCACCGAATAAGATTGATCCCCACAAGAAAAAATCCTTCGGCACGGGAAACACGAAAGCCTGTGCGCATGAACACAACCACAAGAAACACCATACCTACAAGTATATAGAGGCTGCCCAGGCCGGCTGCATCAATGGTTAGGGGACGCAGTATCCCTGCTAAGCCGAGCACCCCTAAAAGGTTGTAAAGATCACTGCCAATAAGGTTTCCAACAGATATACTGTATCGCCCCTTGAGTGCTGCTGCCAGTGATACGGCAAATTCCGGTGCAGAGGTGCCTGCAGCAACTATGGTTACCCCAATGACCCACTCAGAAATGCCAAATGACCGGGCCAGAGTAACAGCTGACCAGACAAGGAGGTGTCCTCCGGCGGCTACTGTGATGACGCCTAAAAGAAAGAGGGGGACATCTTTCCAGGTTGCATCTTCTGCGGGTTCTTTTTCCTCCACAGGGGCTTTTTTCCAGAACAGGTAACCAAGGTATAATACAAGCCCGAGCAGAAGGAAAAATCCTTCTTGGTGGGTTAAGGTCAAGTCACTGAGAAATAGAACCAAAACACATGTCACACCCAGTAGAAAGAGGCCGTCTCTCCAGACAAGGGCCGGAGTAGTCGTAATGCTTCGGATAGCAGCACAGCCACCCAGTATGAACCCGAGATTAAAAATGTTGGATCCTACCACGTTGCTGACCGATATATCTGGTAGTCCCCTGATTGCGGCATTTATGGTCACCGCAAATTCGGGTGCAGAGGTCCCCATGGCAACTATGGTTAAACCAATGGCCAGATCGGACATACGGAGCTTGCGGGCGATGCGCACTGCTGACTCGACAAGCCAATGGGACCCCTTCCACAGCAAACCCATCGATATTGCCGTCATTAGGACATACAACAAAATACTCATGGCGATAGTCCTAACCCGGATAAACCGGAAATACGACACGAAGTGAAGCTTGCGCTAACCACGAAATCCTAAATCCCTGGCCCAGACCTGGCTTACATGGGCAGCAGAATCATCCGGGCACGTCGCGCCAGGGCAGGCCGAAACAAATCCGAATATCAAATGTCCAAATGCTCGAAACTGTGGGTGCACCTTACTTCTGCGTAGTCGCACTCAGAAAGCATTTCACTGGCATCATAATGATAGAATTTTTTTCGTTTTGAATTTTGTATTTTTGTCATTCGATATTGTTTCGGATTTCGATATTCGGATTTCGGATTTATGTTCTGCCAGAACTAACACGAATCATAGAACTTAGGAACTAATGTGTTATCATTGGGAAGTGTAAATTGTGGCGGGGTTTCCGTTGGCTTGAGCAGGGAGTCGGCCTGATTTGTGAAGTGATCCGACAGGCTCATGTAGTGATTTGCCTCCTTGTCGCGTCCCCGCTTCAGACACCCAGATGCATAGATCGAACACTTGTTTCTTAATGTCGCAACAGTTGCGCAATATTGACTTGGGCTCAATAAATTGCTTTCAAGGATCTTTTTCAGTGCTTGGATCCGAAATCGGTCAGCGCCCCATCTCCTAGACAGTTGATCCGGATGTCCGCCGTATTTGATCACGAGCGGAGCCTCAATCAAATATACGGGGAACCGGCAGGCTGTCCTTAGCCAGAGGTCATAGTCCTCGCATATGGGTAATGTTTCATCAAAGGTGCCTATCTTATCAAACAAGCTACGGCTCATCATGACGGCCGAAGGGCTCACGATGCACAATTCCAGGCAATATTCAAAGATCATTCCGGAATACTTCTTGTGCCGTTTCTTGGGGTTTACATGATTGCCATTTCTTATCCAGATTTCTTCGGTTTGACAAATCAGAACATCAGGGTTGTTATTGAAAAACGCGATTTGGGTAGAGAGTTTCCCGGGAAGCCATAAATCATCGGAGTCGAGAAATGTGATAAGGCGACCGGAAGCCCGGGCTATACCAGCATTACGAGCTGCGCTTACCCCTCGATGTTCTTGCCTTATAACGCAGATCTGCTGATAGGGTTCGAGAACTTCCGTGGTGTTGTCAGTCGACCCATCGTCTACCACAACTATTTCGAAATCATGAAAGTCCTGAGCTAAGACCGATTTAATGGCTCGCTTAAGAACCCATGCGCGGTTATATGTTGGAATGATGACGGTTACGGTTGGCATGGAAAAAACACCCTAAACATAATGTAGCAGAAATCTCAAACAAATTTTATTGTTTTTTGAACCTATTGGACCTATTATTTACTTGAATTAGAGGATTGTATATGCTAATGTGAATTTATAATTTAAGATCCAAGTGGTCTGGACGGTTTATATATGGCGGCGATTACCACAGCTACCGTCCGCATAATTTATAGAACTTTGATTAGGAGTCTCGAAAGTGTTTAACGCAATCCTGGGGGCTATTTCTAACGATTTAGCTATTGATCTAGGCACTGCCAATACCCTTGTCTATGTTAAGGGGAAGGGGATAGTGCTCAGTGAACCATCTGTTGTGGCGGTTCGCACTGACAACCGGCATAAAAACAGGGTGTTGGCAGTCGGGGGAGAGGCCAAGCGGATGCTGGGACGGACACCAGGCAATATAGTTGCCATTCGTCCAATGAAAGAGGGTGTTATTGCCGATTTTGAGGTGGCTGAGGCGATGTTGCGATACTTCATCCGTCAGGTGCATAACCGCAGAAGTCTCATACGGCCCAGGATCATCATTGCCGTCCCGTCAGGGATTACGCAGGTGGAGAAGCGTGCCGTGACGGAATCGGCTCAATCAGCAGGCGCCCGCGAAGTATTTCTTATTGAGGAACCTATGGCTGCGGCTATTGGAGCGGGTCTTCCGATTACGGAGCCCATTTGCAATATGGTCGTTGATATCGGTGGCGGCACTACCGAGGTGGCCGTCATATCGCTTGCGGGTATAGTTTACAGCCGCTCGATTCGGGTCGGCGGGGATAAGATGGACGATGCGATCATTCAATATATTAAGCGAAAATATAACCTCTTAATTGGAGAAAGAACATCAGAACTGATAAAAACCACAATTGGTAATGCTTTTCCTGATCCGGAAAACATAGAGACCATTGAAGTGAAAGGAAGGGACCTGGTATCAGGTATCCCGAAAATTCTAGCCATTGATTCGGAAGAGATCCGGGTCGCGATTGCCGAACAGATCGATTCCATTGTTGAGACCGTAAAAATAGCCCTGGAACAGACCCCGCCCGAATTGGCAGCGGATATCGTCGAGAGGGGGATAGTCATGACCGGAGGGGGGGCCCTCCTCAAAAACATGGACAGATTGCTCCGAGAGGAGACTCGTTTACCCATTACGGTGACCGAAGACCCGCTTTCGACAGTTGCCCTGGGGTCAGGTAAGGCACTGGAGAATATTTCTATCTTGAGGGAAGTCATGATCCAGTAATAGAAAATTGCTTAGCCAGTATGTCATAATGGCTCTCAAGTAAAAAACCCTTTTCCGCTGCATACATGAGATATGTTTTCAAAAAAACTGGCAAGGATTCTGTGCGTGGTCCTTTTTGCCCTGATCAGTATTGTCCTCCTTTCCATTAGCGCCAAGCATCCTCATCGATACACAATAGTTGACAGAGTGGCAATGGCGGGTATAGTGCCTTTCCAGGATGGTGTTAGTCGCACTATGCATTTTTGCGCGCGTATGTGGCATCATTATTTTTATTTGGTTTCAGTCCGTGAGGAGTACGATCGACTTAAGGGGATGCTTGCCAAGGCTGAGATGGAAAAGAGCTGGTCTCTGGAATCTGAGTTAGCCTGCCGACGTCTTCGGAAGCTATTGGAGATGAAGTCCGAGCTTCCCTACCGCATGGTGCCTGCAAGTGTTGTCGGGCTGGACCCGTCTGGTTGGTTTAAGACTGTTTTTATCAACAGGGGCACTGAAGATGGGATTTCCAAGGGAATGGCTGTGATAACCTCGGATGGAGTAGTGGGTCGTGTTATTGGGGCCTCTGGCCGGTATGCCAAGGTATTGTTGATTATCGACCGTAGTAGTGCCGTAGATGCACTTGTTCAGCGTACCCGCTCCCGTGGCATCATTGAAGGGGAGACCAGTGAGAGTTGCCGTTTCAAATACGTTGTGAGAAAGGCGGATATCAAGATTGAAGATACAGTGATATCTTCAGGACTGGATGGTCTTTTCCCCAAGGGTCTGCGGGTGGGCGCAATCTCAGAGATTTCCAGACCCTCGTCTGGGCTCTTTCAAGAGGTGAAGGTCCGGCCATTCGTCGATTTCACCAGACTTGAAGAGGTGCTGGTTGTTCTGGAATGATGAAAGTTTCTTGTATATATTTGGTTGTCGGATTGTCCGCAGTTGTGGCACAGACTACGATCTTGAGACTACCCTTATTTCACGGTATTTTCTACGACCTTTTAATTCCTCTTGTTGTATTCCTCAGCCTTAACCTTCCTAATAGGGAGGGTATCTTTGTGGTTGTAATCCTTGGCCTTATTATGGATTTGATTTCCGGAGGGATATTTGGTCTCTACCTAAGTATCTATTTCTGGATTTTTCTATGGGTAAAGAGTCTGACCAAGTTCTTTGATGTGGGTGACACCTTATTTCAGTCCGTTTTGATTGGCGTGTGCGTACTCGCGCAACACCTTATTTTTTGCATTTCACTATCAGTCCCCTGGGCGGAGGCCCAATCGCTTACCGTCCAGATGACTCCTGTCTTGTCACAGACCATAATCGCCGCACTCACCGGGCCTGTTATCCTTTTGCTTTTGGGAAGGCTTCTGACTCGACTCCAACGCTTATCAGGTGTTACGAGAGAAACGGGGGATACCGCAATCAGGTGATGGGTAGCTATCTGCACACAGTCGATAGCGATTGGTACAGGCAAAGGGTTTCCGGAGTACTGATATGCATTCTGGCAGCTTTTTTGATTCTCTTGGTGCGCCTTTACTATCTGCAGATAATAGAGGGGCCGGAATTCAGACGACGGTCCCAAAATAACTGTGTCAGGCTTCGTAGTATACCCCCGCCGCGAGGTCTCATCTTTGACCGCAATGGTGTGCTGGTGGTGGAAAACCGGCCCTGTTTTAATATTTCTATTGTTCCGAGGGATGCGAAGGATCCCAAGGTGGTTGTCCACAAGCTTGCAGAGCTTTTGGATATTTCTCATGAGACCCTTTTTGCAAGAATTGATGAAGTTGTGGGGATCCGTTCGTTTAAGCCTGTTCTCTTAAGGCGTGATGTCAGTCGTGATGTTGTGGCGATTACAGAGGCTCACAAGCTCGATTTGCCCGGGATTATGATATCAGTGGGGTCGACGCGTCATTATCTTAACGGGAAACAAGCCTCGCATGTGCTCGGATACCTGGGTGAGATCAGTGGGGAGGAATTAAAGAAAGGATCTTTTCCTGACAACAGAAGTGGGGATTTCATTGGAAAATTTGGTGTAGAAAAGGCCTATGAGCCCTTTTTTTTCGGAAAGCGAGGAGAACAACAGATAGAGGTCAACGCCCTTGGCCAGCTTTCGAGGATCCTTAGAACCGAGGAGGCGATACCCGGAAATAATATCCATCTGACATTGGACATTGAGCTTCAGCGCAAGGCCGAAGCATTACTTTCCGGAAAGGTGGGAACTGCATTAGCCATGGATCCCTCCAATGGCCATATTCTGGCCATGGCGAGTAGTCCTGCCTTTGATCCCAATGCGTTTGTGGAGGGCATGACATACGAGTCGTGGAACGATCTTGCTTCCAATGAGTTTCGCCCTATGGAGAATAAGGCCATTCAGGGGCAGTATCCCCCAGCGTCAACCTATAAGATTGTGACGGCCATGGCCGGGCTGGAAGAAGGGGTGATCACTGAGGACTTTAAGGTTTTTTGCCCAGGGTACCTTAGATATGGCAATCGCACCTTCCGGTGCTGGAAGCGTGGCGGACACGGATTCATGAACATTATAGATGGATTGGCCCAATCCTGCGATGTCTTTTTTTATCAGTTGGGTGATAAATTAGGAGTGGATCGATTGGCGAGATATGCTAAACTTTGTGGTTTGGGTTTGCCCACGGGGGTCAATCTTGACAAAGAAGCAAAGGGCTTGGTACCCACCTCAGGGTGGAAGCTTGGCCGGATGGGCGTGCCCTGGCAAGGAGGGGAGACCCTTTCCGTTGCGATCGGTCAGAGTTTTGACCTGGTTACACCCATCCAGATGCTTAGTTTGATATCCGCAGTTGCAAATGGTGGAACACGATTCAAGCCGTTAGTTGTCAGTCGGATTGAGTCCTCAGGCGGCTCGCTCGTGAAGAAAGAGGAGCCGGTGCCCATGGGAAGGCTTCCCGCATCTAAAAAGACGCTCCAGATGATAAAGAGAGGCTTAATAGATGTAGTCAACAAGCGCACAGGCACGGGGTGGATCGCACGTATTCCCGGGATAGCTGTGGCAGGCAAGACCGGAACAGCCCAAGTTGTCAGAATGCAGGAAGATAACAAAGAAAAATCCGAGGAGAGTATACTTCTTCACCATAGAGACCATGCCTGGTTTATTGCTTTTGCACCTTCTGAAGAGCCTAAAGTGGCCGTGGCTGTGCTGATAGAACACGGCGGACATGGCTCAACAGCAGCAGGGCCAATAGCCAGAGAGATGATCAAGACATATTTGGGGAATTATGGGATTGAGGGATTGAGGAATTGAGGGATTGAAAAACTCGTACAATTCCTGAATACCTAAATTCTTAAATTCCTGAATTTGATGAATTCATGATTGATAGAAGATTGATAGAACATTTTGATTGGGTGTTGTTAAGCCTCACCTTGGTGCTTGGAGGTATTGGTATACTCACGATTTACAGTGCGGCTAATGCTAATGTGGACATAGCCGGGGCGAAAGGACTTGTCCACTTGAAACAGTCATATTGGTTTGCAATAGGCACCGGCGTTATGATTCTAATGGCCCTGTTCAGCTACAGGTGGCTGAACAGGTTGGCATTGCCCATTTACGTCTTCTCAATAGGCCTATTGGTTGCCGTGCTGTTTGTGGGGAAAGAAGTCTCGGGTTCCCAGCGCTGGCTTGACCTGGGTCCGGTTTCGTTCCAACCGTCAGAATTGGTGAAAGTTTCAATAGTAATTATACTGGCACGATATTTTTCTCGGGGTGCCTCTGAAGAAGGTTTTTCCCTTATAGAGCTTTGGAAACCGCTGATTTGGACCTTAATCCCATTTGCCTTAATTGTGAAACAGCCCGACTTGGGCACAAGCCTCATAGTTCTCCTGATAGCAGGCAGCGTCTGTATGTTTGTGAAGATAGAGCGCAGAACGCTTATAGGCTTGACCGGTGTCGTGATCGCGGGGTCGGCGGGGGCTTGGTTTTTCTTGAAAGGATATCAGAAACAGCGGATCTTGACATTTCTTGATCCACAGGGGGATCCATTGGGTGCAGGCTATCATATTATTCAGTCCAAGATTGCGGTCGGTTCGGGATTGCTTTTCGGCAAAGGGTTTCTAAAGGGTACCCAGAATGCCCTCTCTTTTCTCCCTGAACAACATACAGACTTCATTTTTTCGGTGTTGGCTGAGGAGTGGGGATTTTTGGGGGCGGCTGCGATCATTTTGCTGTATGTGTTGGTGGTAATATGGGGCCTGGCAATAGCGGCTCGTTCCAAAGAGCCCTTTGGTACTATTTTGGCTGTCGGTCTTACCAGCATGATATTTTGGCAGACATTTATTAACCTAGCAATGGCGCTGGCCTTGCTTCCTGTGGTTGGTGTCCCTTTGCCATTAATTAGTTACGGGGGGTCCTCGATGCTGGTCAGTATGGGCGCCATAGGAATCTTGTTGAACATTAGCATGCGCAGGTTTTTGTTTAAGGAGTAAGATTCCTTTATGAATATATCAACAAAGGGAATACAGACGTTTTTGGGACCGGAAACCACACTAGAAGGAAAACTCTCGTTTAACGGTACCGTGCGACTTGACGGCCATTTGACAGGGAGCATAGAGAGCAAAGAAGGGGTGATTGTTGTGGGAGAAAATGCGGTTGTAGATGCGGACATCTTGGTGCACACAGCTGTCGTGTACGGGGAGGTGAGCGGCAATATCCGAGCTGCAAATCGCATAGAGTTGCATCAGCCGGCCCGCCTGTTTGGTGACCTCAGTGCCCCTGTGGTAACTATTGATCCCGGGGTGACTTTCCATGGCAATTGTCGCATGGAATCTAACATGGAATCTAAAATGGAATTTAAAGCTGATGCCACCGGCAAGACAATCAATTTGACTTAATGGCAGACATAAATGCACACGCAAAAAAAAACCTTTGACAATATGCCCGCATTGGTGATATAGACGGGCAACTTTTGGGGGATGTTGTCTCATTCCTTTACTGTTTTAAACCAACAAGATTAGATATTGGGAGTTTGACATGACTGTTATTCCTGATTGGACTCTGTTTGTACAGATGGGAAACTTTATCTTGCTGATCTTTGTCCTGAACGCAATCCTTTATAAACCTATCCGTCAGATACTCATCGAAAGAAAGAAAAAGATCCAAGGCTTCAAGGAGGGTATTGATACCCTTCAACAGGATGCTTCCGAAAGCGAAAAGAGCTTTCAAGCTAAGATCTCTGAAGCCAGGCAGCAAGGCGTTCGAGAGAAGGAAAACCTGAAGGAAGCCGGCCAGGATGAGGAAAAGCAGATAACCGATGAAATCAACCGGAAGGCCCAGGCAGAATTGGAGGCAGTGCGCGCTCAGATTGCCAAAGATGCCGAGGATGCAAGACGCGGACTGGAAAAAGAGATAGAGGTTTTTTCCGGGACGATCGTTGAAAAGATATTGGGGAGGGCTGTATTATGAATGCGTTTGTCAGGATGGGGAAGCTACGCTATGTTGTGTGCCTTTTGGTGGTTTTCTCAGTCCTTTTTGCCTTTGGGTCGGTTTGGGCTTCCTCTGAGGGCGGACATGGCGATGAAGGGGGCAAAGGCATGGATTTGCTGTGGCGTACCATGAACTTTGTTGTGCTGGCAGGCGTACTGGTTTTTCTTTTGAGGAAACCCATTGCTAAGGGCCTTGAATCCCGGCGACAAGGCATCAAGGACGAACTGGATGACCTGGAAGTACAGAAACAAGAGGCGGAAAGGCGGCTTGCCGAATACAAGGAAAAACTGAGTCTACTGGACAAGGAAGTAGAAAAAATCGTGGCCGAATATATCCGTGAGGGTGAGGCTGCAAAGGCTAAGATTATTGAAGAGGCACAGGCATTGGCCGAAAAACTCCAGGAACAGGCCAAGAAGAACATTGAGCAGGAATTTGACAAGGCCAAGCAACAGTTGAAGGCAGAGATGGCCGGGCAGGCCGTGGCCATGGCAGAACAACTGATCAAAGAGCATATCAACGAAGAAGATCAAGAACGCATAGTTGACGAATACTTGACAAAGGTGGTGGTAGCGCAGTGATAGGGCTCAAGATTGCCAGACGGTATGCCAAGGCCCTGATGACCATTGGCAAGGAAGACGGGCAGGCAGAGACGTACAAAGAAGAGTTGGGAGGGGTTGTAAAGCTCCTGGAAGAAAACAAGGAGCTGGAGCAAACGATTTCCAACCCATTGTATGATGCTGAAAGTCGTAAAAAGGTCTTAGAAGTGGTGGTAGAGCGCTTAGGTCTGTCGAGGGTCATGACGTCCTTCCTTCTCCTGTGCTTTGACAAGGGGAGGATCCAGTACTTGAATGACATATATACGTTTTATGAGAAACTCACCGATGAACTCGCCAACATTGTCCGTGCGGACCTTGTGTCAGCCGTAGAACTCCCGGAGGAAAGCATTGCAAGGATCCGGGATGCGCTATCTGAAAAGACCGGCAAAGAGGTGCGGATGGACGTCAGTGTGGACCCGGCC